>JACPPX010000114.1 GCA_016190785.1 Chloroflexota bacterium | reverse complement strand
GTGCAGAGTTTTATCACTGCGCTCTACCAGCGGGAGTCCACCCAGCCGGCATCCATCGTCGCAGAGCCTCAGCCGGCATTGGCCCACCCCCTCGCCGGTCCTGAGCAAAAATGATCCTGGCTATCCTCCTCTCCCTGGCCATTGCCATTTTTCGAGGAGGGAGGATTTTTTTATTAGCCCAGACTTCTTTTCGCTTCCCGCTCCTCATCCTCTTCGGGTTGGGACTGCAACTGGCTATTTTCTCCCCTTGGTGGCCGGCTACTCTATATGAGAGTATAGGTTTTCTATATTTGGTTGCGCTCTCTACATTGCTGAGTGCCGTCTTTTTCAATCGCCATCTTCCGGGGCTGAAAATTTTGGGATTGGGGCTGGCCTCCAACTTTATAGTGATTGCTGCTAATGGAGGGGTGATGCCTACTTCTTTGGAGGCGGTGCGCCAGGCGGAGATGCCGGATGTGCTTTTGGCTCTAGAAACCGAAGGGCGCTACCGTCACTCCGTGCCGCTGACCGAAGATTCAAGGTTGCCCTTCCTGGGGGACATTTTCGGGGTGGCCTATCCTTTGCCCGCCCCCCGGGTGTTCAGCATAGGGGATGTTTTTGTGGCCGCGGGCGCCTTCTGGTTTGTCCAGGAGGCAATGCTCGGGCGCGCGCGGGCCCAGCCCTAAGTCTAGCGGGGCTCGCCGAAAATATTGCGCCGGGTTTACCCCGGCGCTTTTATACCTTTTCCATGTCGGCAAAACTGGCGAGGAGTCTTTTGGGTTTATCCCCAACAAAGGCCACGGTAACTTCTTCGTCGTCTTCCAACACTTTGCTAGAGACAACGATCCCCTCTCCAAACTGTGGATGGCGAACCTTGTCCCCGGGGCCAAACCGTGGCTTGCGGTTGGTGGAGGGATTGAGAGAGGTTGCAGTTACCCGCGGTGCTTCTTGGCGGAGCCACCCTTCTCCTCCTTTGAGGAGGTGGGGCGGGATATCGAAAAGGAAGCGGGAGGGGGAGCTCACCTGGGAAAAACCACGGGAGGAGCGGCGGAAGGCATAAACTAGATATACTCTTGATTTGGCTCTAGTGATCCCCACATAAAAGAGTCGCCTCTCTTCTTCCAGGGCGGCCAGATCATCAGAGGAACGGCTGTGGGGGAGGATCCCCTCCTCCAGTCCGATGATGAAGACCACCGGAAACTCCAAGCCTTTGGCCATGTGCAGGGTCAGAAAGTGAGGGGCCCTGGCACTTTCCTCCAGATTGTCTACATCAGAAACCAGAGCCACTTCTTCCAGAAAGGTGGTCAGCGCCTGCTCGGGGCGAAGATCATCGTAGGCTTGGGCTACATTCTCCAGCTCCAAAACATTGGCCCAGCGGTCCTCCCCCTCTTCGGTGCCATCGCGGATATATCGAGGATAGCCACTCCGCTCTAGGACCAGGGTCAAGAGGTCGCGGAGTTTCGCTCTTTGACGCGCAATACGGAGTTCTTCCAGAAGCTTGAGAAAGCCGAGGAGCAAACGCCGCCCCCGGGAGTCGAGGGGAGCCTCCTCATCACCGACACGTTGCAAAGCCTCCCAGAGAGAAATCCTTTGTTTCTCTGCCCATTCTCCAAGTTGCGCAATGGTCTTCTTTCCGATTTTTCGGGGAGGGACATTTATTATCCGTAGCAGGCTCAAGTCGTCTTGAGGGTTGTGGATTACCCGTAAGTAAGCCAAAACGTCCTTCACCTCTCGCCGGGCGTAGAAGCGGGTGGCCCCCACCAGCCGATAGGGCATCCCTGCCCTCAGGAAAGTCTCCTCCAGGGCCCGGGATTGGGCGTTAGTACGGTACATCACCGCAAAGTCTCCCTGGCCATATTCTCCTCGCGCCAGGAGCCTTTCCATCTCATGGAGGACAAACTGGGCTTCCTCTTCCTGGTCATAGGCTTCAAACAAAGTCAGGGGGAGACCAGGGGGATTTTGGGTCCAGAGGGACTTATCTACTCTACCCGGATTGGGAATTATCACTCCCTGGGCGGCGTCCAGAATATTCTGGGTGGAGCGGTAGTTCTCCTCAAGGAGCATTACCCGCGCTTCGGGGTAGTCCTGGCGAAAGCGGCGTACATTGCGGGAATCGGCCCCTCGCCAGGAATATATGCTCTGGTCTTCGTCGCCTACGGCAAAGACGCAGCGGTGGATTTGGGTCAAAAGTTTCACTAGTTCGTACTGGACGATATTAGTGTCCTGGAACTCGTCGACCAGTACTTGTTGGAAGCGCTGGCGGTATTTATCCAACATCGGCGGATGTTCGCGGAAGAGTTCTACAGTGCGGGTGAGGAGATCATCGAAATCCAAAGCCTTGTTCTTGGCTAGCCTTTCTTCATAACGGGAGTAGAGCCGCTGCAGGATCTCCTGCCAATAGCTATCCCGCGGAAAAGACTCGGGGGAGATCAGCTCGCTTTTCGCCCGAGATACGGCCGCGAGGACCGATCCCGGCCGGTACTGCTTCTCGTCCAGATCCAGGTCCTCAATGATCTCAGCCATGAGCGCTTCTTGGTCATTGTCATCATAGATCACAAAATCCGGGGGCACCCCCACCCCCTGGCCATCGCGGCGGAGGATGCGGGCACAGGAAGCATGAAAAGTACCCAGGGTGAGTTCCTGGAACCCGGCGCTGGGGAGCAGGCGGAAGAGCCGTTCTTTCATCTCCCGCGCTGCCTTGTTGGTGAAAGTCACCGCCAGGATATGCCAGGGGCGGACCCCTCCGTCCTCTACTAGGTAAGCAACGCGGTGGGTGAGGACTCGGGTCTTGCCACTACCCGGCCCGGCCACCACCAGAATCGGCCCGGGCGGGGCGGTAACTGCTTCTCTCTGTGCTGGATTCAGTCCTTCAAGAATGGGGGAGGGCATATGGGTTATCGTTCCCGATTTTGTGCAAGGGGATCTAGACTATTCTCCTAGCTTGTGGCAAAATATCGGTGTTTTATACATTCCGGGTGGGAGGGGAAAATGCTTGACCAGCATTGGCTCGGCGAGGAGAAAGGCCAGGGACTGAGCGAGTATGCACTGCTCATTTTCCTGGTGGCCATAACTGTGGTCTTCATCCTTCTAACCTTTGGTCTGGTAGTGGTGGCTACATATCAAAGGATAATCGACTCTATTTTGGAGCTGTGAGCCAAAACCCTAACTGCGGAAGAGGAGAAAGACTCCGGAGACGATGACCAGTATGCCCAAGAGCCGCAGCGGAGACATGGTTTCTCCAAGGAAAATCCAAGAAACCAGAAGGACATAGATATACCCCAGGCTGAGCATAGGATAGGCCCAGCTAAGTTCTACTCGGGAGATGGCCGCCAGCCAGAGGATTGCTCCAGAGAAGATCAATAGAAAACCAATAAGGATAAAAGGCTGCGAGAAAACCTGAGCCAATTCGGCGATTATTCTCTCTCGGGTAAAGGAAAGTACCCCCACTTGGGATACTCCTCGCTTGAGAAATAGTTCCCCGGTTCCGCTAAGCAGCAATGCCGTCAAAATAAAGAAAAAAGCAGTAGCCATTCCTTCGCTCATCTTTCTCATCTCCTCGCTGCTCCCTTTATTTTGGTCTCACTCTTACCAAGAGTCTGGAAAAATTCAACAATAAGCTCTGCCACCTGCTCCACCTCCTTCTCTCCCATCTCGGCGTAAAGGGGCAGAGAGAGGACTTCCCGGGCATGGGCTTCCGCTTGGGGAAAGCTTCCTTCCCCGTATGCTAGATCAGCATAGGCGGGCATGAGGTGGATAGGATAGGGATAGTGGATCAAAGTATCGACTCCCTTCTCTTTTAAAAAGTTTTTCAGTTTGCCCCTCGCAGGGCTGCGGAGGACATAAAGGTGATAGACTGGCTCTCCATATTCCATTCTCATCGGGATAGTGACCGGGGTTTTAGACAGCAGTCGATCGTAGAGGCCGGCCAGGGAGCGACGCCGCTCGTTCCATTGCCTGAGTCGCTGGAGTTTGACCCGCAGCACTGCGGCCTGGATTTCATCCAAGCGGCTATTGGTTCCTCGGTATTGGCTGAAATACCTCTCCGTCCAACCGTATTCCCGCAGCCAGCTAACCCGTTCTGCAAAATCTTTTTTGTCGGTTACAACCATTCCCCCATCGCCGTATCCCCCCAAGTTTTTGGTGGGGTAGAAGCTGAACATCCCGACCTCCCCAAAGGGGAGCGGTTTTCCTTTATAGGTTGCCCCATGGGCTTGGGCGCAATCCTCGATCACCTTAATCCCTTGCTTGGCGGCTACCCCCAAGGTTGGTTCCATGTCTGCGGCTTGGCCATAGAGATGGACGGGGATGATGGCCTTGGTGCGGGGAGTGATTGCTGCTTGGAGTAGAGAGGGGTCGAGGTTGTAGCTCCGGGGGTCGATATCCACAAATACTGGCCGGGCGCCGGCGAGTTCAATGGCGGCCACGGTAGCCACCGCGGTGTTGGGGACAGTGATGACTTCATCCCCCTGGCCCACTCCCGCGGCCCACAGGGCGAGATGTAAGGCCTCCGTCCCAGAACCGAGCCCAATCGCATAGGGCTTACCACAGAATGCGGCGAACTCTCCTTCAAAGGCTTCCACCTCGGGGCCGAGGATAAACCGGCCGCGAGAGATGACCCGGGCGAGGGCCGCATCTATTTCTTCCCTCATCCCCGCGTACTGCCGCGGCAGGTCTAAAAATGGAATTCTCGCTCTTTGCAAGGTCAGGCCTCGAACCTGGTCGATCTCGGCTTATAGAGGGCTATGACCAGTAATATTCTTTGTACTGCTGGTAATAATCAACGGTTCTTTCCAAACCCTGGCGGGGGGCGATCGTCGGTTCCCAGCCGAGGGTATTCTTGATTTTCTTATAGTCAGCGTAGTAATCTCCGATGTCGATCCTTTTTATGTCATTTGGGAAGGGGACCAGCTTGTAAGAACATGCCGGGCAAATCTCTTTGAGGAGCAGAGCGATCTCGATCAAGTTTACCGGCTCCGGGCCTCCCAGGTTGAACACCTGGCCGTTAGCCTCCTCCCGGACGGCAGCCAGGAGAAAGGCTTGGACCACATCGTCTACATAGTTTAGATCCCGCTTTTGTTTTCCATCTCCGTAAATTTGGATCTCCTGCCCATCTATCGCCAGACGGATAAACCAGCCGATGAACCCTTGGCGGTTGTGCTTCATCAATTGCCGGGGGCCGTAGGTATTGGTCAAACGCAGGGATGCTGTGCGGAGGCCATAGACATTGTGGTACAGGATGTGATACCACTCCCCGGCCATCTTGTTGATCCCATTGACATCCGTGGGGTGAAGAAGGTGTTTCTCGTCTACCGGTAGGTAGTCAGGTATACCGTAGATTTGGCGGGTAGAGGCATAGACGATCTTCACCTCTGGATTATGGTGGCGGCAGGCTTCGAGTAAGGAGAGCTGGCTGCGGCAATTTATCTCCAGGTCAGTGTAGGGGTCCTGCATGCTGTCTAGGTGGCTGACTTGTCCAGCAAGGTTGAAGATGTAATCCTGCCCCTGGACCAGCCAGTCCATGGAATGCTTGTCTCGGATATCGGCGATATTGATCCGCACTCGTTCCCGGATGTCCTGGATATTCAACAAATTTCCCCCATAATCGGGGATTAGGGAATCAACAAGCAGGACCTCCGCTCCCAGTTCCACCAAGGCCCGAGCCAGGTTGCTGCCGATAAAGCCTAGGCCACCGGTGATCAACACCTTCTTTCCTCGCAACTCTTCCATCATCTACTCAAGCGGGGTTGGGTTGTCGAGTCCCCCCTCGGGTTGTGGCTCCGCGGCGTGGACCATATCCTCTGGCTTGGTCCTTCGCAGGAGTTGAGGGAGCCGCAATCTTCGCCAGAGACGGAGGAGGTCTATCCCCACCCGGAAGAGGCGACGGAAGTTGAAGAATTGGGAGCGGCCGTAAGCCCGGTGGTAATGATGTACCGGCACTTCGGCGATGACGAAACCAGCATCCTGGATTTTCTTCATCATCTCCACACAGATCACCCCGCTGTTGGACTCCAGCTGTACCCGATCAAAAATATGGCGGCGCATCAGCCGAAAATCGCAATCCACATCTCTGACCTTCAGCCCAAAGGAGAGAGCGGCGACCCAGTGGTAAATCCGACCGAGGAGGATGCGGTACCAGGGATCGGAGCGGCTGATCTTATAACCGTTGACCATATCCACCCCTTCTTTCAAGGCGGGGAGGAGGAGTTTCAGTTCCCGAGCGTCGTACTGGGCATCGCCATCGGTGTAGAAGATCAAATCCTTGGTGGCACTTTTGAATCCAGTCTTGAGCGCCCCCCCGTATCCTCGGTTCTTCTGGTGGTGGATGATCCTTAGCCCCTCGTACTTGCCGGCCAGCTCCTCTAGGATGTGGGGGGTGTAATCCTGGGAGCCATCGTTGACCACTATCACCTCATAATCATCACTGATCTCTTGCAGGATGAGGAAGGCGGTGATCACCATGCTGGCGATGGTCCCCCCATCGTTATAGGCCGGGAAAAAGACCGAGACACTCGGCCGGCTTCTTATCTGTTCTTGGTCCATAGTCTGCGAGGGGATGATAGCATTTCTGGAGACAGGCCGCAACCCCACCCAATTGATTTGAAAATCTAGACCTCCTCGCTTAATATCTCTCCCCAGAGATGCTGAGGCCGGGGTGATGAAAACTATAGAGGTCGTTCTTCTTCAAGATGTAGAAAATTTGGGGAAGGCCGGGGAAATGCACCCGGTCAAGGGGGGATTTGCTCGCAATTTCCTCATCCCTCGCGGCCTGGCTCTCCTCGCCACGGAGCAGACCCGCAAAGAGCTTGCGGCCCGAAAAGAGATCGAAGCCAAGCGCCAAGCTAAAGGCTTGGAAGAAGCGAAAGTTTTGGCCGGGCGCTTGGAGAAGATTTCTTTGTCGTTCTCGGCCAAGGTAGGGGAGGAAGATAAACTTTACGGCTCGATCACTGCGGGAGATATTGCTGAGGCGCTTTCCAGGGAATTGGGCGAAGAGATAGATAAGCGGAAAGTAGTCCTTGGGGAACCACTTCGCGAACTGGGCATCCACAGGGTGAAGATCTCCCTCCCCGGTGGTTTAGAGCCAGAGATAACCGTAGTAGTCGAAAAAGAAGCATAAGCCATAGCACATCTTGTTGAGAAATTGAGAGGCTATCTAATTATTAGATAGCCTCCTTTGCTAATCGGTCTCGATCTCTAGGGTAAGAGGCACAATCTGGACCCAGGTTTTCCCGACCGCTAAGGGCAAGGGATTACCATTGGAATCGAAAAGGCTTAGCCTGGTGCCCGGGCCATCCCAAGCCCACTGGCCCGAGATGAGATAACCATCCCGCAAAAGGACGGCATCTCCCCGCGACCAGAGGTTTATTTCCAAAGAGAGTTGGTTGTTTTCATCCTCGATAACGGGGGGATCCGCTGGTTTGTGCTCGGCCCAAAGGATAAGCACATTGGTTGCACTGAACTGCTCCCCCGTCGCCGCCTCCAGCAGCGGAGACCCGTTCACGCTGCGGAGGTATTTGCTTGATCCGACATCCCACTCCCAAGTCACTCGGTTATTGAAGAAATAGGGGATAGTGACTTCGGATGCTTCCTGGTGAAGAACCAGGGGATCCAATGCTCCGAAGTGGAGGGGAGGCACTTGCATTGATTTTTGCCATCCTCGATCTTCGGCAATTTCCCACACCCGGGCGGTGCCGGTGAAAGTGCTGTAGGGACGGACTCGCCCCTCGGCCAAGTAAAAGCCGGGATCCCCGCGCCAGTCATTGAGCCTAGGAAAGTTGGTTTCATGTTCTAGAATCCACAAGACCCCCCCGCTGGCTCCCACATGGACCAGAATGCCGTCAAAGATGTAGGACAAGGGGACATCCACCAGCCTGGCGCTCCTCACCGGGCCGATGGCCGAGAAACCCTGACAAAGATAAACTGCATCGAAACGGGTGATGCCCCCTTCGGCTAGGTGCTCCACCACAATATCTGCCTTGTATATTCCGGATTGTGGCCAGGAGCGGGAATCGTTCCCGATTTTGACAATTATCGGCCGTCGCTGCCCCAACGCCGGATCAGGGATATGCTCCCCAGTGAGGGGACAGATGTTGGGATCTGGAGTAGGGGTAGCCGGAATAGCCGTGAAAGTCGGCCGCGGGGTGCGGGTGGGGGTGGGAGTGGAGGGTGGAGCCGCCGGAGTGCAGGCGGCAAGGAGGATTACGGTTATGACGGAGAGCCGAGCGAGTTTGGAGTCCATATAGCAGGCGATAGATTATATCACTGATAGAATAGGTGACTATCGCACTGCAATCTCTACTTGGCCCAGAGGGATATTCCCTCCCTGCTGCGCAATCCTTGCATCCAGGACGGGCAAAGTTCGGCTGGTGAAGGCATCATAGACCACCAGACTTAAATCCGCTTTTCCCGGTAGGGCATCTGCAGGCATCTGAAGAATATGCCGACTGTAGATCACCGTCCCCCGGATCCATTTCAGAGTTGGAATGGCTCCCAGAGTTTGAGAACCCTCCACCGCCGTTGCCTGCCAACGTCCTTGGGTGTCCGACAAGCGGATGGAGAAGGAATAGTCGTTGGATATGGGCTGTAGTGATATGAGTTTTAGATCTATTGCAAATTCTTGGCCGGGGAGAAGGGCTTGTTGGGGGAGTTTTACATCCGTCAGAAGCATTTCATTCCCCAAATCCAGGTAATGACCAATCCCCGACCCAGGCAAGTTCACACTCTGCCCAAGGGGGAAATTCCAAGGACCGAGGGAAGGTAACGGCTTAGTCGTATCTTCTGCCGGAAACACCTGTAGGCTCAGGGGCCAAGCCTCGGCGAGGACCTCGACCAAATTCAGAAATTTCCCCGTGCCCGGAGGTATGGTTCCCTCGGCTACTATTTGCTCCTTCCAACCCAGGGAAAAAGTGAATTCTTCATCCAGTGTCACAGGCTTATCCCAGTGAAGATAGACCCTGCGTATCCCCGGTATGGTGAGGTCGTAATCCACCCCGGAAAGAATCAATCCTCCGGCGAAGCGCTGATACATTGGATTTAGAGTGATCAATTCTTGAGAAGAGGATTTCCAATCTACTTCTTGCAAGGTTACCGTCTCTTCTCCTCCCGGCCTGGTCAGTCTCCGCCAGCCCCCCTCCGACAATGCGAAATAGACTCCGGCAATCAACCTATACCTTCCCTCGGGAACCGTAGGCAAAACTGGGATACGGTAGCGATCGACCAAAACTTCTCCGAACTGATAGTTTCTGGACTGGGGGTGGGTGAGGTCCATCTGTCCCAAAACCTGGCCGTCCTCATCAACCAGGTGCACAAAAAAGGAGTAGTCCCGCTCTAATATCACAAGCGGTTGCCAGAAGAGATCCAGGGTAATGGGCATACCTAGGGAAGTATCTATCATTCGGTATCCCAGGATGCGAATTGTCTCGCCGAAGGTTTCATTGACGGGCACCATCACCTCTGCTGCCTGGAAAGCAGGCTCATCGCCAACCAGAAAAGCTTCTCCCAAGGGCCAGAAACGATAAGGCAAGGTATCGAAATTGGGATAGTAGTTAGTAGCCACGGTGGGGGCTTGCTCCACGCTTTGCCCTAATTTTCGCTGCCAAGTTTGATATATCGGTGCTTCGCCGCGGGGGAAGACATACTGCACGGTTACATCCGGCCGGGCCCCCTCCACATACTGCTCGTACCACAGGGCCGTGGTTCGGTGCCAATTGGCTAGAACCGTTGCCCCTTGCGGTGCCTGGCTCAGGACCTCTTTGGCATACTCCTGGGTAGCGTGATCCTGACTCAAGGCCCGGTAACTGGGATAGTGGGCCGCGGCCTGCCAAAAGCCCAATAAAAATAGAAGAGAGAGCAACACCGCCCTTGCTTCACCATAGGCACTTAGCTGTCTACCCAGCCACCATGCCCCATATCCCAGGGACAGCACTAGGGGGATATAGGCCGGAAGAAGATATTCCACCGTCTGGGGGGCGCGGTAGGTGATACCGGTGAAACCCAGCAAGAGAAAGGTGCCGCCCCATAAAACAAAAAGCCGCAGGTTGGCTCTGGCTAATACTAATCCGCTGGCCAATATAGCCAAGAGGAGGAGCAACCCAAATTGAAAGTCCAATATGTTGACCAAGATTCGGAATCGCTCGGGAAGCAGCTCGGGGGTTGCGAAAAAGAAAATATCCCCTTGGAAACCCAAACCCAGAATGTGTCTTAGTACCCCTGGCAGAGTCTTCAAGCCCTCCCCACCAAAGGGAGCACCTGTCCAGGCGCGGATAGGGATATATAGGAGGAAGAGAAGGGAAGCCAGGAAAGCCAGTCCGGCCTTGATCAGCCGCGGGCTTCGTTTCAGGATTTCGCGGTCGGCCAGCCAAAGATAAACTAGCACCGCAGGCACAATCAGAAGCAGTGAGAGGTGGTGGGTAATCCCCAGGCCAATACTCGCTGCCAGAAGGATAAGTCCCCTTTGGCTCTTTTGATGAGCATAGGACACCGCTGCAAACAGGATGAGGGTCGCAAAGAAAGTGTTGAGCATGCGGATGTTGGCTGTAGTAGCCTGGGCCCAGAAGGTAGTGGATCCTCCCAAGACTAGCGCCCCCAAGACGCCGGCAAAAGAGGAGCCGGTGACTAGCCGCAGAGCACGGTTTATCAGAACCAGGGTGGCCGCAGCAATTACCGCTGAAAAAAGATTGACTCGATAAGCGACATCGCCCACTGGAATAAAGGTGAAGAGTTTGCCGAGCAGGGTATATAGAGGGTATCCCGGGGGATGGGCTATACCCAAGATATAAGAAACGAACTGGAACTCTCCGGAATCGGCCGGGAGTACCGAGGGAGCCAGGGTGTAGATATATATTGCCAGGGAGGAGAAAAAAATAAGGGCATCAACCCAAAAGCTAGAAATAGGCTTGAGGTTTAGGAATAGAAAGGCGATGATCGCCAAGATTGCGATACTTGTTGCAAGTAGGGGGTCGTTGCTTGGCCAGAGGATATAGAGCCAGAGCAAGCCCAAGGGGGCAAGGTTGAGCCTTTTTCTCGCCCAAAAGACCAACCCCAGGCCGAGTATGACGCTGGTTAGTATCACCAGGGCGAGAGTAGGTAATGGCCAGGGTTCGCTTTGCAACTCAGCGGCAGTGCGGCTCAGGAAAAGTCCCAACCCAGAGCCCAAAAAAACGGGGGTCCATCTTGCGAGGTTTTGCTTCATCGGCGAGAGGGTTATTCTAGCACACAAAAAGAAGAAGGCTCGTCCCGATGCTATCCGGACGAACCCCCCACTCCGGGATGCCCCCGGCTGGACTTGAACCAGCACGCCCTTACGGGCACAGGCCCTCAACCTGTTGCGTATACCAATTCCGCCACGGGGGCGCCATTTTCATTATATGCCTACCCCCGTAGGCCTGTCAACAGGGTCGCTACTTTCCCCAGCCAGCGAGGACGTTCCTCAGTCTAGTGGCCCGCTGAGAAATCGTAGAACTTATATTGGACGGTACCTTCCTCCCCGCTGGCACACCCCAAGCCAATGCCTCCTCCAGAGTACTCTGGCAAGGGAGTCTCTAAAACATTGACCCCGTTGATGTAGAGGATGAAGTTGAGTTCAAGCATTATTGTCTCCACCTGATTGATGGCATTGCCCTGATTGATAGCCTCGGAAGAGCCGGAGAAGATCCATATCTCCTCCCCGGTCCTCGTATCGCGCCGGACCAGGCCCACACCGCCATCGGACAAGATCCTCAACTCGTAAAAGGCCACCAGTTCGCTATCTTCGTAC
>JACPPX010000108.1 GCA_016190785.1 Chloroflexota bacterium | reverse complement strand
GCTCTAATGAGCTGGGCTGGCGAGGGCTACCTTTCTGGTGGCCGTTAATGATGGCCCCTCAGAATACTAGAATCGTGATCTTCGCAAGCGAGATAATTGAAGAACCTGAATATTAAAACTCCACTTTAATAAATGATGCAGTATGTATCCAGCAGGGGTAAATCATCTGGCCTTACCGCCTCCTTGACAAAGGGCGTATAATATAGAACAGGTGTTCTGAAAATGGCGAATCCAGCCTTGGTCCTCTTATTCGTGCCGGCCTCATTCTCGGCCTGGGGGTTTTTCCCCCAATCTTGCAAATTTCAGTGGGGGGGAATTTTACGCAGGTGGGGAATTTTCCCCACCCCCATAGCACCAAACCTTCAAATAAGTCAAAACCTGGGTGGTTCTGCGGGGGTAATTCAGTGGTAGAATGCCACCCTTCCAAGGTGGACGTCGCGAGTTCGAATCTCGTCCCCCGCTCTTTTAGGGGCCCGTAGCTCAATGGCAGAGCGTCGCCCTCATAAGGCGGTGGTTGATGGTTCGAGTCCATCCGGGCCCATCCGCAAGACGGCGAGTCGCAGACGACTCGCCCTTTGGTCACTGCCGAGGAGATGAAAATTGAAAGTAGTTAGTGTAGCCGAAATGACCCGGATGGATGAGGAGGCCCAGAAGCAAGGGGTGAGCGTTCCCTATATGATGGAAAACGCCGGACGCCTCGTCGCCCAAGAAATTGAAAAGCGGCACTCAGCACCCGGAAAATCCATCCTGGTCCTAGTTGGTCCCGGGAACAACGGAGGGGATGGGCTGGTGGCCGCCCGCTACCTGCAACAGGCCGGGGCGAAGGTGGCAGCCTACCTCTGGAACCGCAAAGGCGAAGATAAAGTTTCGCGGGAAGCCAAAGAACAAGGCGTGACCTTTGTCGCCAACAAGGATGATGCTACACTGCAGAAACTTCTTGCTGAAGCCGAAATAGTGATCGATGCCTTATTGGGCACCGGGGCTAACCGGCCGATTGAGGGAAGGCTGGGCGAGATCTTGGGATTGCTCAAAGAGCGGCGTAATCGCCAGCCAAAGCCGTTTCTGGCCTCCATCGATTTGCCCACTGGCCTGAATGGGGACACCGGAGCCCTTGACCCCGCCACGGTGCCCGCTGATCTCACCGTAGCCCTGACCGCCCCCAAGCGCGGCTTCTTTCTCTTCCCTGGTTCGGAATCCATCGGAGAACTGCTGACCGTAAACATCGGCGTCCCTGAGGAATTAATGACTGAAATCAAAATTGTGTTGGCAACCAAAGAAATGGTGCAGGCGCTTCTGCCTCCTCGGCCCCGGAGCGCTAACAAGGGTACCTTTGGCAAACTGCTAGTAGTCGCCGGCTCCCCCAACTACACTGGAGCACCATATTTAGCGGCAGCAGCCGCCACCCGAGTTGGAACCGGTTTGGTAACCCTGGGGGTTGCCGCAAGCCTGCACCATGTACTGGCCACTAAAATTCATGAGGCCACATTTTTGCTCCTCCCTCACGACTTGGGTGCACTTATCCCCGAAGCCACGCAACTAATCTCCAAGCGAATAACCGATTATCAAGCCCTTTTATTGGGCCCTGGCCTGGGGACAGAAGAAAAAACCGTGCAGTTCGTGCACACTATGTTGGGACTGGAGAAAGAGGCAAGGCGACAAAAAGAAATTGGGTTTGTGGTCAAAGGCCAAGAGCAAGAAGTAAAAGCCGCACCTACCCTCCCCCCGCTGGTCATCGATGCCGATGGGCTGAATGCCTTGGCCAAAGCGCAAGATTGGTGGAAGTCGCTACCCGCGGCCACGATCCTCACCCCTCATCCCGGAGAGATGTCCCGGCTCCTGGGGATGAGCACGGATGAAATCCAAGCCAGGCGAATCGATATTGCCCAAGAAGCCGCCCAGAAGTGGGGACGCGTGGTGGTACTCAAAGGGGCGCACACTGTAATCACCTCCTCCAGCGGCGAAACCACGGTCAGCCCCTTTGCCAATCCCGGACTGGCCTCGGCGGGGACCGGGGATGTCTTGTCCGGAGCAATCGCTGGCTTCTTAGCCCAGGGCCTTGAGCCCTATCCCGCTGCAATCTGCGGGGTATATGTTCACGGCTTTGCGGGGGAAATGGCCAAGAGAGGCTTTGGAGATGCGGGCATGGTGGCCAGCGATCTTCTCCCCCTCTTGCCCCAGGCCATCAAAAGCATTAAGCAGGACGCTTAAATAATTGTCTAAATAATTTGTAGGGCGGGTTTCCATACCCGCACTACTTTTTCCTCTCCAGCCTCGCACTCCACCACTTAACCCATCTAGCATCCAGGCGTTGCAGCCGGTTCTTTTTCAGGTTCTCTTTCACGATCCAGCGGATGTCTTTATCCTCACTTGTCAGCCATCGCTCCAGCATCGCTTTCCCCGCCTCTGGTACAGCAACCACCGCCACACTCCAACCGTAAGCCAGAGCCTTGCGCAACGCTTCGAATCCTTGGTCATTGCGTTGCTTTGCCACCAGCAGTGATCCCGTAATCTTATCCAGGATATCGAGCACTTGTTTGGCGTGTTTCTCGTCATGCAAAAGTCGAGGCTCGCACAAAGCGGCCACCACTGCCCTTTGCTCATAGAAATCACCTTCGCTCCAACCCTTCATTTCCTTTATCAGTCCATTCATATCTGCATCGCCCCACCGCTGCAAGGCCATAGCCACTGCCTCGCGGATGCGCCAGCGAGTGTCAGAGCCAAACTCACGCAATGTCTTTAGATAGCGCTTTTCGCCTTTGGCCACCAAGGTACCCAGACCCAGGACTCCACAAAAAGCCAGAAACAATTTTGCCGTATTCTCCGGGGCTTGCCGGGCATCGAAAGAGATGTATCGCGCAAAGAGTTTAGCATTGCCTTGATCGGCCACGGCCTGGGCCAACTCCAGATTGCCCCTTGGACCGGGCAATCCTGACTCCCGCAGCAAGTATGCATCCCAATTTCCGAGGGTCTTCAGTTTGGCGCGATAATTATTTATTTTCCCCACGCTGTTTCCCTCGGTCAGCTTCATAAATAAAAAGGGCTCAACACAAGAGAGCCCTTTATGGTCCTCGCCTATATCGCGACCCGAGAGATCGGCTAGGCCTTAGCCTTGCCGCGCCGCTCTTCCAGTTCGCTCACGATTTCTTGGCGGGCCTTGGCCGCGGCTTTCTTCCCCTCTTCAAGGGCTTCTTCTAACTCCTTGCGGGTCTCGGCCACAACCTGCCGCGCCCGGGCCTCCAGTTCGTCTACCTCGATCCCCATCTCTTGTGCCCGTTTCCGGGCTTCCGCCGCCATCTCTTCGGCCTCTCCCTTGAGCTCGATTCCTCGCTCGCGAAGCTCGCGCCGTGTCTCCTCCCCGGCCTGGGGGGCAAATAGAACGCCCAGCACCGCCCCGATCACCCCTCCAATGATGAACCCGGCCAGGAAATCTCCACCACTAGAATTGTTAGCCATTTTTACCTCCTTATTTTTTTCTATTTCCGGCCCCGCCGCAACAGACGCAGGAGCACCCCCAAAGCGGTGATAACCCCCGCTGTGCGCGCCAGGGGGGCAACTACTGTCTCGCTGATCAAGGTAGTCGTGCCCCGTACCGAGCCCATGGTCTCCCTCACCGATTCCAAAATGGGCTTGATCTCCTGACGGAGCATCCGACTCAGGCTGGCCATCTGCCAGACAAGCAAAATCAAGACCACGCCGACGAGGAGAGACTCCACCGCCAGAAGGATAATCGCCAAGTCGCGGATGGTGGCTAAGCTCATTTATAAAGATTATATCACGGTCGCAGCCGCCGCACAATAAACATCGCCGCCCAAGAAGCAATAGAGCCCAGGTCAATATGCACTAAGCCGATACGCAAGAGAGAGAAGCCAGTTGCCACAGCAAGGATGTCGCCTATGAAAAACCCGATCACCGCCCCTATCCAGAAAAGGGGGAGTTGCCGGAGGCGGCGTCCCCACAGCAAATAGAAAATTAGGGAATAAATGCTGGCCAAGACCAGGATCAAAAAAACCGGCGGAGTCAAGAAGGGTGGCATTTTCAGGCTGCGGCCTCGATGATCCCCCCGCCGATCAGCTCTTCACCCCGGTAGAGGACCACCCCTTGACCGGGAGCCACCGCCCGTTGGGGCTGAGAAAAGAGCAGCCGCGCCCGACCATCTCCTAGGGGTTGAATGATCGCCGGAGATTCCTGGGCACGATACCGAACCTTGGCCGTAACTTCTAGTCCGGCCGCGGGGGGGTGGCCGACAGGGTAACTCATCTCCCGGGCCCAAACTTCGCGCTGCCCCAATTTCTCCTCCGAGCCAACGATGAGAGCATTGCGTTCCTTATCGATCGCCAAAACATAGAGAGGTTGCGAGCCGTTTAGCCCCAATCCCCGCCGTTGCCCGATGGTGTAGTTAGTGATCCCCTGATGCTGGCCTAAGACCCGACCTCCTTCATCTAGAATCGGCCCCGGGGGGAGGGCCACTCCCTCCGCTTCTAGAAATTGGCGATAATCTCCCTGGGGGATAAAGCACAGTTCCATGCTCTCTTCTTTTTCCGCCACCGGGAGTCCAAAGCGCTGGGCCAGGCCCCGCACCTCTTGTTTCGTGAATTCCCCATTGGGAAAAAGAACATGGGCTAGTTCTCTCTGGCCTAGCATATATAAAGCATAGGACTGGTCCTTGGCCGGATCTTTGGCCTTCAGCAAACGATAGCTGCCGTTTTGCTTATCCACCCGGGCATAGTGTCCCGTGGCCAAGTAATCCGCACCCAGAGCCAAGGCTTGGTTAAGGAGCATCCCGAACTTGAGATGTCGGTTGCACATCAGGCAGGGATTGGGGGTTCGGCCTGCCAAGTAGCCGTCGCGGAAATAATCGACTACCTGCTGGCGGAAGGGCTCCTCGAAATTGAGGAGGTAGAAGCGGGCCCCGACCATCTGGCAAACCCGCCGCGCATCGGCCACCGCCTGCGGGGAACAGCAGCGATTCTCCTCCGGCCGCCCCGGGGCCCAGAGGCGCATCATTACCCCAACTACCTCATACCCCTCTTCCGCAAGCAAAGCCGCGGCCACGGAGGAGTCCACCCCTCCGCTCATTGCCACCACTACTCGCTTGCCGTTGCCAGCCATAATCTCCAACACCTCGAATAAATTATAGCCCAGAATCGAGACGGATTCTCTAACTGCTGCTTCAGGAAGTTGACCAGCCTAGTTCCCAAACATAGAATAAGAGCGTGGAAACCTTACGCCGGCTTCGGTTGGAACTAATCCAATTTATCTTCTGCCGGCTGTACAACGAATTCGCTTGGGCCTACGATGGGGTGAGCAGCGCCGTCTCTCGCGGGGAGTGGCGGAATTGGCAAAGGGCCGCCCTGCCCTACCTGCAAGGAGCGCGTATCCTGGAAATCGGCTTTGGCACCGGAGACTTAATGCTAGAACTCTTTATCGACCATAGGCAGGCCTTCGGGATCGATCTCTCCCCGGCGATGGTGAGCATCGCCTCGCACAAATTACAAAATGCCGGGCGACCATTAAACATCTGCCGCGCCCGCATCCAAGCATTACCCTTTGCCGTAGATACTTTCAATTCCCTGGTCTTAACCTTCCCCGGCCCCTTCCTCTTTGCAAAAGAAAGCCAGCTAGAGATCAGCCGCGTCCTTGTGCCAGGAGGACGGCTGGTGATTATCGGCCAGGGTTGGCTGCGGGGTAAAGACCTTTGGTCCCGCTTCCTCAATTGGGCCTTACGGAGCACCACGGTGAGCAAACAGGCCCGGGAAAAAGTAGAGAAGGCCTTCTCCGAATTCGCGACTGTCTTCGGTCTCCACCAAGAGGAGATGGCAACCGAAAGAAGCATAGTCCAAGTCTGGGTGGGGATGAAAGAATGAAAAAAGAAGAGGAAATCGTCCGACTCCACCAGGAGGCCTACGACCGGGTCGCCCCCTATTTTGAAGAGAATGTGGTCCCCCTTTTCCGTCCCCTCGCTGAGCGGCTGATTGAACTGGCCAGGATCCAGCCCGGGGAACAGGTCCTGGACATTGGCACCGGCACCGGCCTCGCCGCCCTCTTGGCAGCACCCATGGTCGGAAAAACAGGGTATGTCCTGGGGATTGATGTCTCAGAGGGAATGCTGGCCATAGCGCGGCGCAAGGCACCGCACCAGCATTTCCCCAGCGTCGAATTCCGGCAGATGGACGCCCGAGCCCTGGATCTCCCTTCTGGCTCCTTCGACATGGTGGTTTCCTCCTTTGGGCTCCCCTTCTCCCATCCCGCACCAGTTCTAGAAGAAGTCCATCGCTTGCTCCGCAACGGAGGCCGGCTAGTATTTCAGGAATGGGGAACCCCACAAGAAGGGGATGACCAGGCCGGGGAAGCCTTCCGCCGAGTTCTGGAAAAGTATCGCTTGCAAAAACTCACCGGCTGGGCCGGCCGCTTCCGCCGCGCCCGCGAAGCCAGTTGGGATATTTGGGAGAGCCTTGAGGAGTCAGATGCCATCGCCAAGATGGTCAAGGAGGCCGGCTTTTCGCGGGTGGAGGTATTTGAGGAGCAACACCCCACCTTCCTCCCCAGCGCGGAGGCCTATTGGAATCTTCAGAACTCCTGGGCCAGCATCCGCTCCGAGGTGGAGGCCCTGTCCGAAAGACGCCGCAAAGCCTTTAAGCAAGAAGTCCTCCGCGCCCTGGCCCCCCTTGTCTCCAAGAAAGGCATCCTCCTCCCCTGGGCCGTCATCCGCGTGCGCGGGTTCAAAGCCTGAAGATTGTGAAAAGATAGACAAAAGGAGCCAGATAGAATATACTTTTCACGGCTTTTGGGGTCGATGGGGTGTTATAACCGCACATGAGACGACTTGTGGACCCTTTAGCCCTGGCGATGAGCCTGGGATTTGTGGTTGTAATTTCTATACTGGGTTGTTTGTGGTTGGGCATTTGGCTGGATCGTCAATTTAATGCTTCTCCATGGGGGACAATTTTTTTTATGTTCCTGGGCATACTGGTAAGTACCATCGCTGTCTATCGCCTAGTAGTTGAGCAGTACGCCAGACTGGCAAAGCCGAGAGGTAAGCAATGAACCGCCGTCGACGTGTCTACTTCCTGATCGCCCTGATCCTGATCGGAATCATTTTCCCCTACACCCCCTGGGGCGCATTCCTGCGAGTGGAGCTCCCGGAGATCGTGCTGGCCCCGGAGATCCTGTTCCACTTCCCGGTAACCGGTTTTGAGTTTCCGGTTTCCAACACCCTTCTGACCTCTTGGATAGTGATGGCCATCCTCATCCTTGGCTCTTTTCTGGGAACCCGACGCATGAAACTCCTTCCCTCCAGACTGCAAAATTTACTGGAGGTGGCTATTGAGGCCATTCTCAGTTTAGTCAACAGCGTGGCTGGGGAAGAGCGTGGCAAAAAGTTTTTCCCGGTGGTGGCTACTATCTTTCTATATGTTCTATTGTCCAACTGGTTGGGGCTGGTGCCGGGCTTCGGCCCGATAGGCCTAAAAGAGACAGTCCCCCCCGGTGAGGAAGCAGGGGAGATCCTGATCCCCATCTTCCGCTCTCCCTCCACCGACATCAACATGGCCCTCGCCCTAGCCTTGGTTTCAGTAGGCCTGACTCAGGTCTACGGCATGCAGGCCCTGGGCGTGGGGGGATACATCGGGAAATTTATCAACCTCCGCCGGATTATCCAGTTTTTCATCCCAGGCAAAGATAAGAAAGCAGGGGGTAGGGGTAGGATTGGCCTTTTGATCCAGGGGTTATTGGATCTCTTCATTGGGGCCATAGAATTGGTCAGTGAGGCGGCCAAGATCCTCTCTTTCACCTTCCGCCTCCTAGGTAACATCTTCGCCGGAGAGGTGGTGCTTTTGATCATGGCTTTCTTCGCCCCTTTCTTCCTGCCTTTGATTTTCTTTGCCTTCGAGACCTTTGTCGGTTTTATCCAGGCCTTTATCTTTGCCGTTCTTACTTTGGTCTTTATGACTCTGGCCACCACATCCCACGAAATTGAGGAGGGATACTAAACCACAGGAGGTATAATCCATGGAAGCACCACTTTTGCAGGGACCGCTGTTTGACCCGCGGCTTTTGGCTACCGCACTAGCTATAGGACTGGGAACCATCGGCCCGGGTATCGGCCTGGGTCTTTTGGTCAACGCCGCGCTAGGCGCAATTGGTCGCAACCCCGACGCCGCAGGAACCATCCAACTGAACATGTTCATCGGCATTGCCTTCACCGAGGCTCTGGGCATCTTTGCCTTGGTCATCTCCCTTCTCCTGGGGTTGGGCATTTTCTCATAGGAGACCCAGTTGGAAAAGTTAGGGATCAATCTACCCTGGCTCATTTCCCAGATCATAAATTTCGCCCTGCTTCTACTAATTCTCCGTGTCGTAGCCTACCGGCCGATACTTAATATGCTCGAGGAGAGAAAGAAGCGCATCCAGGAGAGTTTGGAGGAGGCGGAGAGGGTGAAGAAAGAGGCCGCGGCGCAGGAAGCAGAATTCCAGAAGCGGCTAGATGAGGAGCGGCGGAAGGCTCAGGAAACCCTGGCCCAGGCTAACCAGGCGGCACAGAAAGCACGGGAAGAGATTGTCGCCGCGGCAAAAGAAGAAGCACAGGGCATCATCGCCGAGGCCCGGACCCAGATTGATTATGAACGCCGCCAGGCTATGGCTCAGATCAAAGAGCAGATAG
>JACPPX010000104.1 GCA_016190785.1 Chloroflexota bacterium | reverse complement strand
GGATAGGATCGGCCGAAGCAAAGAGAAGGACCCCGGGCTCATCGCCGAAATGAGGGCTGTGGGAGACCGCATCGCCGCCCTGGATGCCCAACTGCGGCAAGTCGAGGAGGATCTGCAGGACCGGCTCCTCCAGGTGCCCAATATCCCCCATTCTAGCGTGCCAGTGGGGGCGGATGAATCGCAGAATGTCGTGGTTCGGAGCGAAGGGGAGCCCAGCCAGTTTGACTTCGAGCCCCTGCCCCACTGGGACCTGGGAACCATGCTGGGGATAATCGATTTTGAACGGGCGGCTAAAATCTCCGGCTCCCGCTTTTTCATCCTCCAGGGGCTGGGAGCGAAATTGGAGCGGGCCCTCATCAACTGGATGCTCGATCTCCATACCAACGAGCATGGCTATACCGAAGTCGATCCCCCGGCTCTGGTGCGACGGGAGATGATGGTGGGAGCGGCCCAGCTCCCCAAACTGGAGGAGACCATCTTCCGCGACACGGAGGATGACCTGTGGCTCATCGGCACTGCGGAGATCCCCCTCACCAACCTCCACCGCGATGAAATCCTGGAGCCGGGGACCTTACCCCGCTATTATGTCTCCCACACCCCCTGCTTTCGACGGGAAAAGGTGGCCCACGGCCGGGATGTGCGGGGGATAAAGCGGGTCTATCAGTTCGACAAGGTAGAAATGTACAAGTTCACCGCCCCCGAGTCTTCGTATGATGAATTGGAGCGGCTGGTGGCAGATGCCGAGGAGATTTGCCGCCGACTGGAGATCCCCTACCGGGTGAAACTTAACTGCACTGGGGATATGGGCTTCGCTTCGGCCAAGACCTACGATGTGGAGATGTGGGCCCCGGGGGCTGAAGAGTGGCTGGAGGTGTCCTCTTGCTCCAACTGCGAAGATTTCCAAGCGCGGCGGGCCAACATCCGCTTCCGCCGCCAGCCGGGGGCCAAGCCGGAGTTTGTGCATACCCTCAATGGCAGCGGCCTGGCCCTGCCGCGGACGATGATTGCAATAATGGAGAACTACCAGGAGGCCGATGGCTCTATCATCATCCCCCAAGTGCTGCGGCCATATATGGGGGGCATGGAGCGGATCAGCGCCCGGCGATAATGGGCCGAGGAATATTCAAGCCAATACTGTCCAGGAGGGCATAAATGGAGCAGAAGAGCGTAGTGGAGTTCACCTTTGAGCGGGCGACCAAGAACACCTTCCGCTACCAGGAGGTAGTAGAGTCCGGCCAGCCGCCCAAAGTGGGGACGATTTACATCCAGAAGTGGGTGACTGGGACCAAGACTCCGGCCAAGATCACGGTCACTATTGAGTGGGAGTAAATACAGAAAGTTGACTTCGCCATCCCCAGGTGATATATTTTGGGAGGAGGGATGGCAGAGCGGACGAATGCGGCGGTCTTGAAAACCGCTGTCCCGAATTTTCGGGACCGGGGGTTCGAATCCCTCTCCCTCCGCCTATCCTGCGAAGGAAAGAATAGGGCGCATAATGACGATTGAAGACTTTCTACGCCAGGTTGTTGAAGGCTATCTCTTTCACGATCTTGCAAACATGAACCAGATCCAACTGCAACCACCACAAACAGATGGTGCAGCTGGCTATCCAATGGTTATCACTGCGTTGTCAGGGATGGAGTTACTTGGTGGTATCTTATCTCCAAATCCTTTCAATAAGCGGAATGGTGATGACTATTTCCGGGATTACTGGGATAATTACCTAGCCAAAATCAATCAAGGTTACAGTGGTCTTGCAGATTTAGTGTATCAGTTGGTGCGCCACGGCCTTGCACATACTTTTGTTGCAAAACATGGTATTATCGTAACAAAAGGTGCCCCAAGTAGGCACATGCAGGTTGATATGCAAAACAATATCTTGATAATCGATGCCACACGACTTTACCAGGATTTGGAAAGATCATATAACCTGCATGTAAAGCCGCTGGTATTTGGGCAAAACAAAAATCAAAGCGTGAGAAACGCCATGCAACAGCGTCTCGATGAAATGATTACTGATTATGAAAACGATTCCAAGCGCTTGTTCTCGCAACTCAAAAGTTCACAGCCTGGGTCCCAAGTACCAATAATCCCTGCAAATACTGGTGGTACTATCCCATGGCCATAGCCTTTCAATACTTGGAGAGGTCGCATAGCCCCGCTAGTGCGAATGCCCCTACCCCCTCAGCCGTTTAGCAAATTGGACTTGAACTAATTAGACTGATTGAGTCCCCCGCTTTAACGCATCTCCTAAAAAACAACCTGAATGAAGGAGAAGGTCTCAGCCTTGCCTCCTGAGGAAATCCTCTTAGATCAAGTGAGTGAAGTAAGATATGAGAGCCGGATAACTCACTATCAGGAGTGGCTATGTCCGAAACTTTAATGACCGTTGCGGATGCAGTCGATTTATATGCCCTGTTAGATAACCTAGGCATCCAAATCTGGGTCGATGGAGGCTGGGGTGTAGATGCTCTTCTTGGTTACCAAACAAGACCTCATAAAGACCTGGACATAGTTATTCAAGAGAAAGATGTTCCAAAATTAGGCCGGCTTCTCCAAGCACTAGGATACAAAGAAGTAAAATTAGAGATAGCCAAACCGCATAACTTTGTATTGGGTGATGACAGAGGCCATGAGATAGATATCCATGTTATCGTCCTCGATGACAAAGGCAATGGTATTTATGGACCGGTTGAAAATGGAGAGATGTATCCAGCCACCTCACTCACTGGAACAGGGAAAATAGCTAACCAAAGAGTGAGATGCATTTCGGCAGAGCAGATGATTAAATTTCATGGTGGGTACGGACTTACAGAGAAGGACTTTCAGGATGTATTAGCTTTGTGCAAAAAGTTCGGTATAGATTTACCGGAAGAATATGCCAATTTTATGAGATGAAAGGAGAATCAAAATGCGGAAAGTAATTGTTACAGAGTTCGTGTCACTGGATGGCGTCTACCAAGCGCCAGGCAGCCCTGAAGAAGACACTGAAGGAGGGTTCAAGCACGGCGGTTGGCAACTACCATACTTTGACGCAGATGCGGGGAGATTCATCAGTGAGGCCTACGCGGCAACCGGCGCTCTGTTACTGGGCCGAGTGACCTATCAGATCTTTGCCGCTTACTGGCCATCCGCGCCCGAAGACAACCCGCTTGCTAAGCAGATGAACAGCATGCCCAAGTACGTTGCCTCAACGACGTTGAATGAAGTTAAGTGGAACAATTCGAAACTGATCAAGGAGAATGTCGCGGAAGAGGTCGCCAAGCTGAAGCAGCAGCCTGGTTCGGGGAATCTGGCGGTCGTCGGCAGTGGCAGGCTTGCACAGACGCTGATGCAGCACAACCTCGTCGATGAATATGATCTCTGGGTTCATCCCATTGTTCTGGGGAGCGGAAAGCGCCTGTTCGTAGACGGGATCGGCTCGCTCAATTTGAGACTTGTAGACACCAAGACGACCAGTTCAGGCATCGTCATCCTGACCTATCGGCCTGAGAGAAAAGGAGGTCCAAATGGCTGAGACGTCACATCGGGAAATCGCCACATCGTTTCTGACACTTGCTGCTTCGGGAAAGGTCCGAGAGGCCTACAGCAAATATGTGGCTCCCAACTTCCGCCACCACAATCCCTTCTTCCGCGGGGACCGGGAATCGCTGCTAGTGGCTATGGAGGAAAGTGCGACTGAAAACCCAAATAAGAAACTAGAAATCAAACTTACTCTCCAAGACGAGGATCTAGTGGCTACTTACTCCCATGTGCAACAAAACCCGGGGGATCTGGGGGGAGGTGTAGTTCATATTTTTCGCTTCGAGGGAGATCGCATCGTAGAAATGTGGGATGTGGGTCAAGCGATTCCACAGGATTCGCCGAATGAGAATGGGATGTTCTGAACGATCAGAGTTGTAAAGTTTACGATGCCCCAAACAAAAGTGGGGGATGTGGTTCAAGCAATATTTGACGATACTTGCGGAACCCTCATACAGACCTATGAGGTCCCGTCAATCCACCTAAAAAGGGGACAGAAAGGCAGTCGGGGCTTGCCGGGAATTACCCCATAAGGACCAACCTAGGGTAAAATCAGTTTAGGTTCTAAAATAGACCTGGAGAGGTCGCATAGCCCGGTCTAGTGCGGGCGCCTGCTAAGCGCCTGAGGGGGGTTTAGTCCCTCCTCCGCGGGTTCAAATCCCGCCCTCTCCGCCATGCGCCTGTAGCTCAATTGGACAGAGCGGCTGCCTACGAAGCAGTAGGTTGTGGGTTCGAGTCCCGCCAGGCGCACTTTTCGTTGTCCCGACTTAGTCAGGACGAGGTGCACTCCGCGGACAAGAAAATACCCTCCGGGGTGGAGGGTATTTTTGCTTCTTTCGCCAAGATTAGTGATTCGGGGAAGGCCTTTCTGGGCTCACCCTTTTACTGCTCCTAAGGTCATCCCGGCCACAAAACGGTCTAGGAAGAGGTTGTATAATAAGGCCACGGGGATGGCCACTAACACCGAGGCAGCCATGAGTGACTGCCAGAAGAAGACATCCCCCCGTACCAGTTCGGTGGTCACCCCTACGCTTATCGTCTTCTGGGCGGAAACGGAGACAAAGGCCAGGGCGTAGATGAACTCGTGCATGGTCAAGGTGAAGGCGAATACCACCACGGTCAGGATCCCCGGTATAGAGAGGGGGAGGACGGTCCTCACCAGCGCTCCCAGACGGGTGTATCCATCCACCAAGGCCTGCTCTTCTATATCGCGGGGGATGGACTTGAAGAAGCCCATCAGTAGCCAGGTACAGAAGGGGATGGTAAAGGTGGGATAGACCAAAACCAAGGACCAGAGTGAGTCCTGGAGTCCCAAAATGGCCACCACCCGGGAAAGGGGGATAAAGAGGAGAGTGGGAGGAACCAAATACACCAGGAAGATGGCTATCCCCAATTGTTCACCCCATCGCCCAGTCAACCGGGCTAGGCTGTATGCCGCGGGCACTGCCACCACAAGGGTGATAACTACCACTAGAGCGCCGATAAACAGACTATTAAATACGAAACGTAAAAACTGAGTCCGAAAGAAAAGCAACTCCAGGTGTTCGAGAGTGGGTGGAAGATTGTAAAGGAAAGGATTATTGGCCGGGGTATACAGGTCACTATCCTCTTTGAACATAGTGATAAGCGCCCAGAAGAAGGGCAAAGCAGCAAAAATGGCAAAGAGGGTGACGATCCCATAGACTGGAGTACGAGACAGCCCTCCTTTCAGATTCGTCATTCAGGCCACCTCCGCCCGGCGAGCAAACCTCAGGATGAGCACCGCCACCCCCAGAAGCACGGGGAAGAGGAAGAGGGCGGTGGCTGCTCCCTGGGCCAGGTTTCCACCCTCGATGCCCTTGAAGAAGGCCCAGGTGGACAGGACCTGGGTGGTATCAATGGGACCACCTCTGGTGAGTACATAGATCACGATCATATCGGTGAAGGTGAAGATAACTCCAAATAGGGTGGCCACCGCCATTATGGGGAGCATGAGGGGAATGGTGATCTCAAAGAGAGCGCGCCAGAAACTAGCACCATCCACCGCCACTGCATCCTTTATGTCCTGAGGGATGGAAGTCAGCCCGGCGACCATGATCACCGTTGCCAAAGGGAGCATGCGCCAAGTGTGTACCAGGATCACCGAGAAAAAGGCCAGTTCTGGCTTCCCCAGCCAATAGAGGTTCTTCGCCGGTCCTAGGGGGGCTCCCGGACCCAGTAGATTCATCGCCCGCAGCATCCAGTCAATGGGGCTAAAGACTGAATCCAGCATCCACAGCCAGGATATAGTCGCTAAGGCAATGGGAGTGGTCCAGGGCAAAAGTATCAGAAACCTAAATATCCATTTGCCTCTAAACTCTGTGGATAGCGCCAGAGCCAGGATCTTACCCAGGACCAAAACCAGAGCCTGGGAAACAAGGGTGAAAACGAAGGTGTTGCGCAGGGATTTTTGAAAAACGGGATTTTCAACAACCTCCTGTATGGTCTGGAGCCCCACAAAATCTAGGGACGGATCCCCCACCGTAATATCGCTGAGGCTATAAAGGATAGCGAGGAGGAAGGGTAAACCCACCAGGACCAAAATATAAAGCACAGCGGGGAAAAGCATAACCGGCCCCAGCCAAGTTTCGCGGTCTAGGATGTAGCCAATCCTGGTCCGGGTGGAGGCCCTGTATGCCATCGCTTCCATTTCGCTATCGCTTCTCTACAGTAGTTTTGGCCCAGTACGCAACCCAGTGGCCTTATCGAAGAACTTCAGATCCTGGGATCTTATTAAGAAGTCGTAACCCTTCCCCGGCTCGATGGGGAAAGTCAGTGTGGCCGAAAGCCGGGAGATGGCCTTACTTTCCCCGTTGGCTCCGGCGACCACTCCATATATCAGCCGATCCGCTCCCAAGTACTCCACCCTGGTCACTCGGAATTGAAAAGTTACGGTTTTATCCTGAACGGAGGCGATGTCTTTAGGCAGGAAGTGCTCGGGACGAAAGCCCAAAAGGTAATCCTTCCTCTCCACCAGGTTCATGGGAGGAGAGCCCAAGAAAGTAGCCACAAAGGTATCCGCCGGCTCATGGTAGATCTCCTGGGGAGTGCCGATCTGCCGCACCTTCCCCTGGTACATCACCGAGATGCGATCCCCCATGCCCATCGCCTCCACCTGGTCATGAGTGACATAAACGGTGGTGGTCCCGATCCGCCTTTGAAATTGCTGCAACTCATCGCGGGCTGAGGCCCGCAACTGGGCATCGAGGTTGGAAAGAGGCTCATCCAAAAGAAAGATGCTGGGCTCTCGCACCAAGGCCCGGGCCAGGGCCACCCTCTGTCTTTCGCCACCGGAGAGTTGCCTAGGGAAGCGATGGAGGAGCCGGTTAATACCCAGAAGGGAGGCGGCCCACTCCACCTTCTTTTTTCGTTCCTCGGGTGACATACCTTGGGCCTTGAGAGGGAAAGCTATATTATTGAAGACGGTCATATGAGGATAGAGGGCATAGGATTGAAAAACCATGGCGATCTTCCGCGCCCGCGGGGGAAGGCCGTTCACCACCTGCCCCCCGATCAAGATCTCCCCCGCTGTGGGTTGCTCCAGCCCAGCAATCAACCGCAAAAGCGTGGTTTTTCCGCAACCGGAAGGACCAAGGAGGACTAGAAATTCCCCCTCCTTGCTGGCCAGATCTACCCCATCGACCGCGGCCACATCGCCAAAGTGTTTTCTAAGCCCTCGTGTTTCGACAATAGCCACAATTTAACCTTCCAGCACGGAGGATCGGCAAAGTCCACAGCCTCTGCCGATTATTGACAACAAAATAGATGATACCGAAAAGGTGGGCGGGGGCCCTTAGCTCCCCCCACCCACCAGACCCTCAGCCCGCCATTTGGCGAAGATGGGGTTGATCAGACTTTCCGCCTCGGCCACAGCATCGGCCGGGGAGAGTTCCCCGCGCGCGGCCTTGGCAAACATGTTGGGAATGACGAAGGTAGCGAAGATTTCCCCTTCTGCCGCGTTAGCCGGGCCAGGGTAGCCAATGTTGGTGCTCCACTGCTCCGCGGTCTTGAGCACATCCAGCTTGTTGCGAGGATTGGAACGGAAGGGATCGTCATCCAGCCATCCCCCTTCCCGCAGGAGGTTGGGGGCGGTGCTGAAGAAGGCCGGGAAGTTGTAGAGTTCGCTCTCGAAGACTGCTTTGTCGTAGTTGGCCACCAGGTGCAGCAGGAACTCCTTAGCTGCATCCGGGTTCTGGACGAACTTGGGGATGATAGAGATGGGGATGACATGCTCGCTGGCCAGACCGATACCGCCGGGACCCGTAAGTGACGGAGTGAAGAAGACATCATCGGCGATCTCCGGCTGCGCCTTCTGGGCACTGCGGTAAGCAGATACGGAGTTGAGGATGTAGGAGGCCTGGCCGGCGATGAGCAGCTGGTTGTTGGAGGCCGCCGTCCAGCTGAAGACCTCATCGGTCATTGCCCGCTGGAAAAGTTGCACCATATACTCCACCGCGGCCACCGCCTCTGGGGAGTTGATGACCACGTTCTCGTTCTCATCCTGGATTGAGGCCCCGAAGGACCACAGGATTGCCCGGCCGGCCATATTGGAGTCGATCTCGTTGGACATGCCGATGCCCATCTGCACCCCCAACTGCTCCTTGATCTGAGCCCCGCCCTCCAGGAGTTCTTCCCAAGTTGAGGGGCCGTTGGGGAACCCCACCTGCTCCCAGAGACTCTTCCGATAATCACCCGGATCCGGGACCCAGCCGTGGCAGAAGCCATAGAAGACATTAGTTGTGGGGTTGAAGGTGCTGCGGGTGCACAAAGCTACCTGGGGGCCAAAGCGGTTCACCGCCTCCTGATTGAGGTCAGTGAGATCCAGGACGCTGGGCTCGAAATCGGCAGGGGGATCGAGGAGTTCGATGATGTCGTGCCCCTCTTCGGCGGAGATCTCAGCGGCGGTGCGGGATCTAAGTTCCGCCAGCCCGATGTGGTCCACGGTCACCGTCACTCCGTTCTCCGCCCCCCAGTCCTTGGCAAAGGCGTCGAACCACTCGTCGTAACGGGGTACGAAGTGGCTCCACACTAAGATCTTAAGCTCCCCGCTCAACCGCGGTACTGTGGGGGTGGGGACAACCCCTACTGGGGTGGGTATTGGGGCTACGGCCGGGGTACAGGCGGCAAGGATCGGCCCCGCTCCAAATGCAACCCCCAGCGTACCCGCACCCTTAAGGAAGTCGCGCCGGGAGAAGATGCTCTGCTTTTTCTTATCCTTCATTTTGCTTTCCCTCCTCTATGATTCGCCGCTTTGCGATTGAGATTGCTCCTCCTTCTCCACTCTCTGCAACATCACCTCCTTCCACAAGATACAACTAAATAAAAAGGTCAGGACAAAGCATTGCCCTGACCATACTCCTCAGCGCGCCGATGCCCAAGGCGAGGAAGATTCCAGTATGCAACATTCCACCTCCTCACCCTGAATAGTGGGGACGGCTGTGCCTGCTCTCAGAAGAAGGGAACTTCTCGTTCCGCGGGGATGTGACCGCAGCGTCATGCCGGATCACCTCCTGGATATACCTAAAACCCAGTATAGCATACTCCATAATGCTTGTCAAGCATAAACTAGTAAGGGAAGAAAGAAGGGAGCGGCTGCCTACGAAGCAGTAGGTTGTCCCAACTCAGTCGGGACCAGGCGCACTTTTAGTTGCCACGACCCAGTCGGGACCAGGCTCATTTCCTCCGCAAGTCCACGCCAATAAATCAGGGAGGCTCTCGGATGAGGAGAGCCTCTTAATTATCTTAGGCGACTAGAGCAATAAGCGGTCGGTTTAGAGTCGCCGGCCTACCCCACTGACTATCGCTCCGGTCTCCCAACCCAAGTGCTCCACCTCGATCTGCCCCAGGCCATGCTCCTCCAGCGCTTGGCATAGTTCTGGTACCCAATTGCTAGTGCGGAGAAAACCGGGCAGTTCAAAGAAGACTGGCCTCCACTCCGGAAAGAATCGAGGGCCCACTGCCTGAAGGAACTGAAAATATCGCTCCCATACCCAGGCCACCAGTCGATTAGAGGGATAGGTAAAATCGTGAAGAACTAGTAGCCCACCAGAGCGAAGATGGGGGGCGATGTTGCGAAGGAGGAGCTGTGGGTCAACATACTTGGGAAGATAGGAACCAGTGATGCAATCGAACATACCCTCTAGCACCACTTCCTCTGCCCGCTCAAGGATGAACTGCACATTGCTGATTTTTTCCTCCCGAGCCTTGCTGCGAGCAATTTCCAGATACTCGGGCATGATGTCCACCCCCAGGATCTCGGCCTGAGGGTAGCGTCGAGCTAGGGAAAAGGTCAAGATTCCGGTCCCGCAGGCCAAGTCCAAAACCTGAGTGGCCTGAGCAGGTAGCTTATCTAGTATGGAACGCTTCCAGGTGCAATCTCCCCCCAGGGTGAAGAGATTAACTACCTGTTCATAACTGGCCGCATTCCCGGAAAAGAAGCGATAGGCGATTTGGGTGCGAGGCAGAATAGTTCTCGTTGTAGACAACCTGCTCTCTTATACACAAATCGGCCGCGGGGAAGGGATTCCCGCCCCGGGCACCGATTTCCCCATCCCCGTGGTGACCTGCTGGCTGAACACTGAGCCTAGGTTGCTCCCGTCCCGCCTCAGGAAGTGGAACTCAATGACCTTGGGGGGATTACCTTGATAATCTATGTCCACCTCGCTGGGCTGGCAATGGGGAAGGATCCAGAAATCGTACATAAAGCGCTCGACCAGCACCCCGTCAAAGAAAATCTCCTTGCCATAGATCTGTCCATCGTAAGCCTGATTCCGAACATGGACCGTAAAGTGCACATACCCCTCGCGTATGGTGTGGGTCACGGAGATATCGGCGAGTATAAATTTGCTGGGAGTGGGAGTCGGGGTTGGTTCCGGCTCGGTGTGCTTCACCACTACTTGGCACTCTCTCTGGTGCTCTTGCACAATGGTCCCATCGGCCGCGCGCTGGGTTAGCACCGGGCGGAAGGTATAGTAAACGGTGCGGGTTGGCGGGTCTTCTATGCTTCCGACTTCGACTGAGGGGTTTCCGTTAGCATCCCACACTATCTTTCCGGTGACTTCATCAGCGTCGGGATCCCAGTTAGTCCCCGCCGGGTCAGGATCACCAGAAACCCCGGCTATATGACCATCGTTGGGCCACGCCAGCAGGGGGTCATCGCTCTCGATCACCAGAGCGATTGCTTTTGTCTCACCGTGCTCCAGGACCAGAGGGTTGGGGTCGCACTTAAAGTTCCAAGACGGCACAGCAGGCCCGGTGACCAAGTAATCTTCTATTTCCCCCCGTTTGAAGAGCCCTGTCCCATCCCAGCCGTCCGGAAACTGTGCGGCGGGCACCGGGGTATCAGTGAGAGCAGCCCGCATCCAAACATCCTGCACCG
>JACPPX010000103.1 GCA_016190785.1 Chloroflexota bacterium | reverse complement strand
GTGGAGAAGCAACCCGGCTTGCGGGTGCGTTTATTCAGTGCTCTGGTTCCCGGACTAACCCAGAAGGTGCTGCTGGACCCTGAGGTATCCCTTGGCACTCTATTGGCGGCTGATTGAACGCATTGAAGGCTAGAATGGACCAACGATTGATCACCATTGATGGTTCGTATGGCGAGGGGGGAGGCCAGATCCTGCGCACCGCCCTTGCCCTTTCGGCCATAACCGGAAAGCCTTTCCGCTTGGAGAAAATTCGGGCGGGGCGCAAGAACCCCGGACTCCAAGCCCAGCACCTCACCGCCGTCCAGGCCTGTGCCGAAATTTGCCGGGCACGGCTAGAAGGGGCCGAACTCAGCTCGCCGAGCCTGGCCTTTATCCCCCAATCGCCGCCCCTGCCGGGAGAATACGCCTGGGATGTCGCCGAAGCCCGCCAGGGAGGGAGTGCGGGGGCGGTTTCTCTAATTCTCCAGACTGTCATCTGGCCGCTGGCCTTAGCCGATAGTGACTCCCGGTTTAAAATTAGTGGGGGGACTCATGTCCCCTTCAGCCCCCCATTCCACTATATCCAGAATGTACTATTGCCTACTCTGGCCAAACTGGGAGTAAAAGCCGAAGCATCAATCGAAAAGTGGGGGTGGTATCCTCGGGGGGAAGGGGAGATAGAGGTCAGAGTAAAAGGGAAGACAAATTGGCAGAGCCTGGAACTGGTAGAACGGGGAGCACTCCTACGAATCCAGGGCATCTCTGCCGTCTCCAACCTGCCCATCTCCATCGCCCAACGGCAAATACAGAGGGCCGACGAGATCCTCGAAGGGGCGGGAGGGGGAAAAATAGAGTGGGAAATTATTTCTGCACCTGCTTCCGGGCCAGGGACCTGTGTTTTCATTTGGGTGGAAGGCGAAAATGTTTCTGCCGGATTCACCGCTCTAGGAGCCCGCGGCAAACCAGCGGAGAAAGTAGCCGAGGAGGCAACTCGGGATTTGCTTCGCTACTTAGATAGTGGGATGGCCCTGGATATGCACCTGGCCGATCAACTGATCCTGCCCCTGGCCCTGGCTCCCGACCCTTCCCATTTCACCACTTGTCGCCTCACCCGCCATCTGCTGACCAACATCTGGACGGTGAGCCACTTTCTCACCGCTCGCTTCGAAGTAAGGGGGCAAGAGGGGGAGGCGGGGGAGATATGGTGCTATCCCCAGGGAGAAGAAAGACAGGGGGCGATGATAAGTAATGCTGCGGAAAGGGAGTAAACGGTGTTCGAGGTAGTTTTTCTGGGCACTTCTGCTTCTGCTCCCTCCGTTTCCCGCAACCTGGTTTCCACTATGGTCTTGCGTGGCGAACATCGCTTTCTCGTCGACTGTGGAGAGGGGACGCAGCGGCAATTGCTCAAAAGTGGCCTGGGATTTAAACGTTTGAACAAAATCCTCCTCACCCATGGCCACCTCGATCACATCCTAGGGCTGGGGGGGCTGGTCTCTACTTTTGGGCGATGGGAGGCCATCGACCGTCTGGAAATATACGGTGGTCGCTCCACTCTGGAGCGAGTTAAAGATCTCATCCTCGGGGTAGTGCTGCGGGGGGCGCAACCTCCTCTGGAACTCCATTTCCAAGAGATCAACCCCGGTAAATTATTTGAGGATGAAGCATTCTTGGTAACTGCTTTCCCGGTAAAACACCGCGGTGGCGGCTCCTTCGGTTTCGTCTTCCAAGAAAGGACCCATCGCCCCTTCTTAAATGAGGCTGCCGAAAGGCTGGGGGTTCCTTCCGGCCCCGAGCGCCGCCTCCTGGTGAATGGGGAAGCCATCACCCTCCAAGACGGAATTACTATCCAGCCGGATCAGGTTCTGGGAGAGCCGGTGCCCGGGGTGAAATTAGTCTATATCGGGGATGCCAGCGGGGTAGATGGCCTGGAAGAAATAATCCGCGAAGCCGATGCCCTGATTATCGAAGCCACATATTTGGAGATGGAAAAAGAGCTGGCGCGGCAGTATGGCCACCTTACTGCTGCCCAGGCAGCCCGCCTAGCCCGGGAAGGCAAGGTCAAAACCCTATATCTCAACCATATCTCGCGACGTTATTCGGCCTCCGAGATCCTAGAGGAGGCTCGCCCCCTCTTCCCCGAGGCAGTGGTGGCTAAGGACCTGGACCGGATCCAGGTAAAAAAAGATAACTAGCATCGCCCGGTCCATAGATCTACGGTTTGCTCCGCTAGCTACAAAAGGCTATAATTTTATTTTGCCTCAATATTCTGCGTAAAGGCCCGGCCAAAATGGGTATAGATCGTCGCCAGGTGGAGCACATCGCGGAACTGGCCAAGTTGGAGTTAACCCCCGAGGAGATAGAAATCTTTGCCTCCCAACTCTCGGTCATCCTCGAGCATTTCCGCTCCCTGCAAGAAGTGGATACCGGGGGCATTCCCCCGACCGCCCAGGTAATCCCCCTGCGTAATGTCTTGCGCCAAGATGAAGTGGTACCCTCCCTTCCTACTGAGGATGTGCTGAGCAATGCCCCCCATAAAGAAAAGGGGTATATAAAGACCCCGCCGCTGCGGGAGTGATTTAGCGATGGCTGAGATGCAAACCATGAAAAGCACTCCTCTCTTCATCTCCGTGGTCCTCCCGGTATACAACGAGGAGAAATACATCTCCAGTTGCCTGGCCGCCCTCCAAGTCCAGGATTACCCGGCCAAGTTCTACGAAGTGATTGTGGTGGACAATGCTTCCACCGACCGCACCGTGGAACTCGCCGCCCAGTTTGGGGTGCGGATCCTCTCTGAGTCCCGCAAGGGCGTGGCCCGCGCTCGGCAAAGGGGAGCGGAGTTGGCGCGGGGGGAGATCATCGCCGGCCTGGATGCCGATTCTCGACCCCCGGCCCATTGGCTGGCGACTATCGATCGCCTCTTCCGCCAAGATCCGAATTTAGGGGCGGCCACGGGGCCGGTCTTCCTTTACGATGGCAAATTCTGGGAGAAATGGTTCGCGGCCTCCCTCTCCAACCCCGCCATACGTTTAACGCACATTTTGGGGAGAGGGTGGCTGCAGGGGAATAATTTTGCCGTAAAGAAAAGTTTATTCTTCAGCGTGGGGGGTTTCAACGCCGACCTCCCCTCGGGGGAGGATGTGGATCTCTCCCTGCGTCTGCAAGGGGTGGCCCGGCTGGCCTTTGACCCGCAGATGAGGATGAACATTTCCTCGCGGCGGGCCGGGGAGGGGTATGGCTACCATATCCGCCGCTCGGTGGGGAATTACATCCGCGTGGTCCTTTTGAAGAAGCCCCCCTACTCGGGGTATGTGGTCGATGTCCGATAAAGCCCAGATAATTGAGCACCGGAACTCCATCGGGCATAATTGGATATTACCCCCGCCCCGAGCCACTCTTATACCGAGCGGAGAGGATAAAATTTGGAACTCCACGCTTTAACCGTGCATGAAGCGCGGGAACTCCTGCGCAAACGGGAGATAACAGCGGTGGAGTTAACCCAAGCCATCCTGGAGCGCACCTCCCTTATCGACGGGAAGATTAAATCCTATCTCAACCTCGCCCCAGAAGCGGCTTTGGAGCAAGCCGGACAAGCCGATGCCCTCCTCAACTCCGGATCCCGGGCCCCGCTATTGGGGATCCCAGTAGCGATAAAAGATGTGATCTCGGCCCGCGGCCTGCCCACCACCTGCGGCTCCCGCATCCTTAAGGGTTATCAGCCCCCTTATGACTCCACGGCCGTAACCCGGCTGCGGGAAGCAGGAGCGATCATACTGGGGAAGACCAATACCGATGAGTTCGCCATGGGCTCCTCCACAGAAAACTCCCAGTATTTCACCACCCACAACCCCTGGGACACTTCCCGCGTGCCGGGGGGATCCAGTGGTGGCTCTGCAGCCGCGGTGGCGGCCGGGGAGGCCAGCTTTGCCCTGGGTTCGGACACCGGAGGAAGTGTACGGCAGCCGGCAGCCCTGTGTGGAGTGGTGGGGCTCCGCCCCACCTATGGCCGCATCTCTCGCTACGGGCTGGTGGCCTACGCCTCTTCCCTGGATCAGATCGGGCCGATCACTAAGGATGTAACCGACGCCGCCCTGGTGCTTTCGGTCATCGCCGGCCACGACCCGCAAGACTCCACCTCCCTGGTCGGCCCAGCCCCTGATTACACCCGAGCACTTATTCCCGAGGTGCGGGGAATGAGGATCGGACTGCCCCAAGAATATTTTGCCTCGGGGATGGACCGGGAAGTGGAATCCCGGGTACGGGAGGCGATTTCCCTCCTAGAAAGCTTGGGGGCTAAGGTCGAGGAGGTCTCCCTGCCCCATACCCGATATTCCCTCCCCACTTATTACTTGATTGCCCCCAGCGAAGCCTCGGCCAATTTGGCTCGCTACGATGGAGTAAAGTATGGATATTCCGCCGATGGAAAAGATGCCTGGCAACTCATCCGCCGCACCCGCGGCCAGGGCTTCGGTCCGGAGGTGAAAAGGCGGATCATGCTGGGGACCTATGCCCTCTCCGCTGGCTATTATGACGCCTATTATCTGCAGGCCCAGAAGGTGCGCACTTTGATTAAACAAGACTTCGATCGTGCTTTAGAAAAGTTCGATGTCCTGGTAGCTCCTACTTCACCCGAAGCTGCCTTCCCCATTGGGGAGAAGAAAAAGGATCCCCTAGAGATGTACATGGCGGATATCTTTGTCCTGGCCCAACCCCTGGCCGGAATCCCGGCTATCTCTATACCCTGTGGTTTTGCCGGGGAATTGCCGGTGGGGATGCAAATCATGGGCCGCCCCGGAGATGAGGAAAAGATCCTACAAGTGGCCTACACTTATGAGCAGGCCAGCGAGTGGCACAAGATGCGTCCTCCTGTATAGAATTGCGAGCCGTGGAGACTAGAAAGTTGGCCGTGCTATGAAAATCGTAATTCTCCTCGCCGGGCTGGGGACCCGGCTCCGCCCCCATACCCTTACCAAGCCCAAGCCGCTGGTGAATGTTGCCGGGAAGCCCATCCTCGGCCATATCCTCGACCAACTGCAAGGAATCCCGTCCGAAGAGTATATCTTCGTCGTCGGGTACCTAGGGGAGCAGATCGAAGAATATGTAAAAAGCCATTACCAAATACCGGCCCGGTTTGTATTTCAGGAGGAGCCCAAGGGCCAAGCCCATGCTATTAACCTTGCCGGGGAGCACCTCACCGGCCCATTTTTGAGCATCTTCGGGGATACCATCTTTGAGGCGGATCTCACTCCCATCCAGAATTTTGCCGAGGATGGTTTGATCTTTGTGAAAGAGATCGATGACCCCCGCCGCTATGGCATCGCCATCATCCGCGAGGGGTGGGTGAAGGGCTTTGTGGAAAAACCGGAAAAGCCGGAGTCCAACCTGGCCCTGGTCGGTCTATACTATATCCGCAACACTCCCCTCTTTCTGGAGTGTGTCCAAGAAGTAATCCGGCGGGATATGCAATTCCAAGGGGAGTACTATCTGGCCCACGCCTTGCAGTTGATGGCTGATAAAGGGGCACGGCTCAAGGCAACTACCACTGCGGTCTGGGAAGACTGCGGCAGCCTGGAGACCCTCCTCGCCACCCAACGCTATCTTTTGGATAAAAATGGGGGCCAAAGTGGAGAGACCGAAAATTCTGTCATCATCTCCCCAGTGTATATCGCCCCCACCGCCCGCATCTTCAACTCCGTGGTCGGCCCCTATGTCTCGGTGGCGGAAGGATCGAGCATCAGCGATTCTATGATCCGCGACTCAATAATCAATGAAGGGGCCGCTATCGAGGGGGCCATGCTGGAGAAATCAATTATAGGGGCCAACGCCCAGGTGCGGGGCAATTTCCGTCATCTGGATGTGGGGGATTCCTCCAAAGTAGATTTGGGATGAGAGCGCAGAGCAAGATATGGACCTTCCGGTAAAAGTAGAGGCTTATTCCGGAGCACGCTTCGGAGAGCGACCCCGGGCCTTTTTCTGGCGGGGGGAAAGGATCGAAATCCAGGAGGTGGAGAAGGAGTGGCGCTCTCCGCTGGGAGAGCATTTCCAGGTACGCACCGCTCAGGGCCGCCGCTACCAGTTGGTCTATGACCAGGAGAGCGACCAGTGGTTCCTCTCCTCCCCTTTCAAGGAGGGCGCCCCCTGGCAAACTTAAACCTCGGTGTCATCTCCAAGAGCAGAGCATGGAGAAACTGAAAAATAGGATCGCGCAGCGAGCTTTGACCGTACCCCCCTCCGGGATCCGCAAATTCTTCGACATCATCGCCACCATGCCCGATGTCATCTCCCTGGGGGTGGGGGAGCCGGATTTCATCACCCCCGATCCGGTGCGCCGCGCCGGGATCGAGGCCCTGGAAATAGGGGAAACCCACTATACCTCCAACCTGGGCCTTCTCGCCCTGCGGGAGGAGATCTCCCGCCACCTGGAGAAACTGTATAAGGTACACTACGACCCGGCGACGGAGTTGATCATCACCGTCGGGGTCTCCGAGGCCCTTCTCTCTTCTCTCTTGGCTCTGATTGATCCCGGGGATGAAGTAATTGTCCCCGAGCCCAGTTTCGTGGCTTATAAACCGGGAGTGATCTTCGCCGGAGGTCGACCCCTGGTCGTGGAAACAAGAGTGGAGGATGAGTTCCAGCTCCTACCCGAGCGGCTGGAGGAGGCGATCACCGCGGACACCAAAGCCCTGCTCATCGGTTATCCCAATAATCCCACCGGAGCGGTGATGGAACGAGGACTCT
>JACPPX010000106.1 GCA_016190785.1 Chloroflexota bacterium | reverse complement strand
GCTCAGGCCACTGGGCCTCCTCGTTGACCGGGAAGACAAACATATTGAGGGGGATGTCTTCTTGGAAGCGGAGGCTGAGCATATAATCGATGAACTTTTGGGCGAGGTCCTGATTTCCCGTCCCTTTCAGGACTCCGGCGAATTCGATTTGGCGGAAGCAGGACCCCGCGGCCAGGATGCTGGCCGTTGGTGGATCGGTAAGCGCCCCCTCACTGAAGAAGACCTCGGCGGGAGGGCTGGTGGCATAAGAGACGACTATTGGTCGTCCTCCCCCGTAGCGGGTGAATTCGGTGAAGTAGGCCGTTTCCCAGCCGTCGGTCACTAGAATATCGTTTTCCCGCAGGTCAGCCCAGAAATCGAGATAGGTGTAATCGCCTGTTTCCCCAAAAGTGGCGAGAGTGGCTAGAAGGAAGGCAAGACCGGGGGAAGAGGTGGCGGGGTTCTCTACTACGAGAAGTCCACGATAGGCTGGGTCAGTAAGATCCCGCAGGCTCTGGGGGACGGGGAGACCTTGGGCGGCAAAGTAATCCTTATCATAGTTGAGGCACACATCCCCATAGTCGATGGGCACCAGCCGATACTGGGGGTCCAGTTCAAACTCGTCGGGAACTTTGTCCAGCCCGGCTGGCCGGTAGGGTAGGAAAATATCCGCCTCCAGAGCACGGCTGAAGAAGGTGTTGTCCACCCCAAAAAAGACATCGCCCAAGGGGTTATCTTTGCTCAGTATGGCCTGGTTAAGGGCCGCCCCCGCATCCCCGGCTCGGAGGATTTCCACCTGAGCATTGTTCTCCGCCTCAAACTCGGCGAGGACCTCGTCGCTGATGGCGAAGGAGTCATGGGTCATAAGAGTGAGGGTCCTTGGCCCAGCCGGGGTACAGGCAGCAAAGAGTACCGTTGCTAGGGCCAGCCAAAGTATGCCCAGCCTGTTTTTGGTGGAATAGAAACTGCTCATATTTTCACCTCCTTATTCCCTAAAACGATCTTTCTCAAGGTGTATCACCCACAATATTCCATCTTGCACCTGTACCTCTGCCTGGTTGCCGAGCATCTCGTTGCTGATTCCCCGGGTGGAGCCTCTATGCAGGGTGGCCTTCTCTAAAGGGTAGAGCAATCCTTTAGTTGATATCCCCCGGGCCTCGGCAGTTATTGGCAAAATAGAAACTAAGTCTCCTTCTTTCCCTGTCATCGCCAATTGATTCCTGACCAGGAATGCCTGCCAGCCATCCCCGAGGTACTCTATCTCTATCGCCGAGCTGAGTTTGATGGGAAATAGAAAGTTAGCCAGAGTCTGATCCGGCCGGGCGCCCAAGGCTCCAATGACAGTGATCTGGGTGGCCCCTCTTCTCTGGGCTTCGTCAATGGCCAGTTCCAGGTCAGTGGCATCCTTGGCCCGGGGATGGACTATGAATTCGCAGCCTTCCCTCTCTAGTCTTTGCCGGGTCTCTTCCGGCAAGGAATCGAGGTCGCCGATGACCACTTTTGGCGCCACCCCCAGTTCCAAAGCCCGTGCCGCACCTCCATCGGCGGCGATCACCAGATCCACGGCGGGCAAATTCTGGCGAGGCGAGCTCTCTCCATTGGCGATGATTAAGACGCGCATTTTTCTCTAAAAACCTTCCTGTGCAGGAAATGAAAACGGCTGCCTGACCAAGGCAGCCCGATAGAAAATTCCCTCCGCTGGCATTACCCAGATCAGGTTCCAGGGTCGGTAGCATTCTCCCCACCGGGGAGGGCTACCCTCTCAGCCTGGCTCAACCAAGCTCCCCAAGTTATTTTGTTAAAGTGTTTACTATATTATACCTCGGCCTCTTTCCCAGAATCAAGTTATTCTTTTGCCATCTCGGCTTGCAGAGCCGGCTCTAGGTGCTTCCGCGCTTGGAGAAGGATCCTTTCTAAGGGGATGCTTACGGTGATGAGGTTGGGCGGAGGCTGGAGGTTAGCCTGGAATTGGAAACGCCCATCTTGCAGGCCTAGGAGAAGAGGAAGGCTTTTCCACACCCGGCCTTCGATGGCAGCCAGAATTTCCTGGCGGCTGGCCAGCCCGGCCTCCAGGATAAGGATGGCAATCTCCTTTTCGCTATTGGTGCGGGTTCGGGAGAGGATCTCCCGCTCTTGGGCCGAGTTCAGGTGTCCCTCCTCCTTGAGGAGCTGGAGCAGCCCCTGGTTGGGCCCTCCCTCCTGTGTGATATATATGAACCCCCCCTCCCGAAAGTAGAGGATGACCTTAAGCGGGGGGCCAGAACGCCCCCCGGCCAGGGGAGGGGAGAACTCGATGGCTAAGGCTCCGCTTCTTTGGCCTTGGGCCATGAATTCCAGAAGCCGGAACACGGAGAAATCGCGTAAGCTGCCACGGAATGACATCACTGACCTCAAGCCTGGCAATTATACAACTTTGGTCTAGGGAAACCAATGGTTTTGACTCTTGCTGGGGTAAAAGGTAGAATTCTTGCAACCGAAAACGAGGAGGGAAGACATGGAGCCGGAATTTGAAGAGCGGGCCGAACTTTTCCATCAGGATGTCACGCGCGAGTATTACCTAGTCGGTTCCGGGCAAAAAGAAGAAATGCAGATCGCCGCCATCTACGAGCGGTACAAGCACCTCTTTGCTCGGGAAGCAGTGGGCCAGGCCCTGGCCGATGTCGGAGAAAAGCCGAAGCGGTTGCTGGCCGAGTTCGTATCCCTGGAATATATGGAGAATCTGGTCAAGGAACTCTCGGAGGAGATCACCAACCACCTGCTCAAGGCTAAGGTGGAGTGGGATGGCCAAGAGGTACCTTACCACAATGTTCAGACTCTGATTGTGAATGAGCCAAAGATGTCCCGCCGCCATGATCTCGACGGACGGCGGAGGGAGGTGACTGCCGCCGCTAACCCGCAGCGGGAAAGTCGCTGGCAGACCCTTCACGCCGAGGCAAAGGGATTAGGCTTCTCCGATTACGTGGCCCTCTGCGATGGGTTGCGTGCCCTCCGCTTGGCTTGGCTGGCGGAGGAGATGAAAAGGCTCCTTGCGGAGACCGAAAAGGTCTATTTCGAAAAACTGGGGTATTTCTTGTATAAAATCGATGTCCCGGAGGCCCAGGCGGCAACCTCGGATATCGCTTATCTCTTCCGTGCTCCCCAGTTCGATGTCCTCTTCCCCAAAGAATTTTTGGTGGATTCTTTGCGCAAGACCATGCAGGGGATGGGGATCGATATCGATCAGCAAAGCTACCTGGAGCTGGATACCGACCCGCGGCCTTTGAAATCGCCTCGGGCCTTCTGTGCCGGGATCCGTATCCCGCAGGAGGTGAAGTTAGTAATCAAACCTAAAGGGGGGCAGGATGATTATGCCTCTCTCTTCCATGAGGCGGGCCACGCTGAACATTTTGTGCATGTGGATCCTAACCTGGAATTCAGTTACCGGCGGCTGGGGGATAATTCGGTTACCGAATCCTATGCCTTTCTGCTGCAACACCTGATGCACTCGCCCCATTGGTTGAAGAGAATTCTAGGGGTAGAGGAGGCAAAGGATTTTTTGACTTTGCTCCGTTTCAACAAACTTTGGTTCTTGCGCCGCTACTCCTCCAAACTCCTCTACGAACTTAAGCTCCATAGTAACGGGGCCGTGGGGGCGGACAAAATCTATGTCTCCACTTTGGGGGATAATCTAGGGGTGACGGTCTTTCCAGAGAACTACCTGGACGATGTGGACGATGCCTTTTATGCGGCCCAGTACTTGCGGGCCTGGACCTTTGAGGTCCAGCACCGCCGCTATCTCGAAGGAAAATTTGGCGGGGAGTGGTTCGCTAACCCGGAAGCAGGGAAACATTTGGCCCGGCTGTGGAAAAGAGGACAGGAGCCGGTGGTGGAGGAGATTGCCGCTGATTTGGGATACGATGGGCTGGATATAGATCCGCTGGTGGAGGAGCTCATTGATTTCAAGTAGAGAATTAACTCGACTCAGAAAACAAACCAGGATTTTGGATAGAAGTGTGAAATAGGTCAGGCCGTCGCCTGACCTATGCTTTTGCTCTCGGCATCTAGGTATTTCCGGCCGAGAGCAATCCGCTTTTTAATGGGGGGATGGCTGTAAAGTATTAACTCGGCCCAGGGCTCGGGGTCGGCATCCGCCAGGTTCTGGTCCGCCAGTTTGGTCATGGCCGAAATAAAGGCCTCTGCATATCCGGTGATTTCCAGGGCATACTCGTCGGCCATCTTTTCTCGCCAGCGGGAGTAAGCGTTGCCCAGGGGAATGGTGGCCACCGTGAACCCGCCTAGGATCAGAGCCAGGAGGGGGAAGGCGGCAATGTCCTCCGGCCCGGAGAAGCTGAGAAGCGGTGCACTCCAATTTAGCAATTGTTGGGCTAAGAAAAGGCCGCCGAAAGTGAGGATGGACTGGACCAGAATTCCGCGGGAGACATCCCCATGGACTTGATGGCCGAGTTCGTGGGCTAGGATGGTTTCAATCTCGTCGGGAGTGAAATCTTTATAAAGGGTATCTCCGAGTACTATTCTTCTGGTTCGGCCCAAGCCTAAAACCGCAGCGTTGGCGGCAGTAGTCCTCTGGCTCAAGTCAATAGTGAAAATCCCCTGCACTTTCGTCCCGGCTTTTGCTGCTAGGTTTTCTAGACGCTTGACCAGTTCCGGGTCAGGAATGGGGGTTAATCTCCAGAAAAGGGGGAGGATGATTATGGGAGCGAGGGTGGCCAAGATGGTAGTGAAGAATAAAAGAAAGATCCCGCTGACCAACCACCACCAACCGGGGACGATAATGATGGAAAGGTATAGAGCCTCGATAACAACGGTCCCCAGAACCAACCCCAGGATTCCTCCCTTGATCTGGTCTTTTATCCACCCCGATAATTTTTGGGTGGAGAGTCCATAGTGGTGGGGGAGGATAAATCCGCCGTAGTATTCCAGCGGCAGCTGCACCACTCCATACCCTAGGGCAAAAGCGGAGAAATAGATGGCCAGGGCTAAATAATAGTTGGAGGATACCTGGAAAGCCCAAGCCGCAAGAGAAGTGGTAAATCCCGAAAAGAGAAAGACGAGGGTGTAGCCCCCGGCTAGGGCGAGATCGATTACAAAAAGCCGGCGGCGGAGCCGGGCATATTCCTTAGCCTTTTTCTGGCGCTCCGGATCAAGTTGGGGAAGTTCGCTCATCCTGGGGATTAGTGCGAGGCATTCAGGTTTGGCGCCCAAAAATTACGAGGTGCCATTCACCGAAGACTTTTTGCAGGACAGGTTGAAAGCCTTGCTCGAGTGCCGCACCGAGAATTTTGGCTGGGGGATGGAGGTAAGTGCGAAATTCAATGCGGCTCAGCCAATAGAAGAAGTTCTCGGCCATGATCCTCAGCCGCACCCACCACAAGTCGCGGGGGTAGGTCAGAGCCAGAAATTTGTGAGCATGTTGAGCGGCAGGCAACACCAGTTCTCTCATTTTGGGGTAGCAGCACACCACCCGATCCAATACCACAATATCTGCTGTAGAAAGTGAGTTGGGACTAGCAGCAAAATCCAGGACCTGATATTCAACTTTTCCCGACAAGCCCTGCTTCTCGGCCAAGCCTTGGGCGGCATTGATCGCCGCCGGGGCGGCATCCACTCCTACCCCCTTTTCTGCCCCGGCCTTTAGCAGTTCGATGAGGAGACCACCTACCCCACAGCCCACTTCCAGGAGGCTCTGGCCGGCCAAGCCTTGTCCTTTGAGAAAATCCACGATGTGCTGGGCCCTCTCCTCCAGGCCAGCAGAAAGATAGTCTTCGACTTTTTGTTGGGCGTTCTCAGAATCGAAGTATTTGTCCAGACCATTAACGGTGCAGCATTCCATAATTCCCCCTCATCTGCCATAGTCCAGAATTTGAACCTATTGCCACATCTTGACCGAGAGCGGCCAACCCAGATAGAATTTAATCCTACAGGAGCCAAGGCGGGAAGGCAAATGGAAGCAGCAGGGATCATCACTATAACCACTGATTTTGGAATAAAAGATGCCAATGTGGCGGCGATGAAAGGGGTGATCCTGGGGATCAATCCTCAGGCCCGGATCCTGGATCTCAGCCACGAAATCGCTCCCCAGAACATTGCCGAGGCGGCTTATGTTTTGCGGCGAGGTTATTCTTATTTCCCCTCGGGGACGGTGCATGTTGTGGTGGTAGACCCGGGAGTGGGGAGTGAGCGGCGGGGATTAGCTATCCTCATCGGGGAGTATTATTTCGTCGGTCCGGACAACGGAGTTTTTACCTATGTCCTTAGGGATTCATCCTCCGACCCCCAAAGGAGGATAATCCACTTAACTGAGCCTAGATTTTGGCGGCGGCGTATCGCCCCCACGTTTCACGGCCGAGATATATTCGCTCCCGTCGCCGCCCATCTCTCCGGCGGCATATCCATCGAGGGTTTAGGGCAGGAAATAACCGACCCAGTGACCCTCCCCTTCCCCCAGGTCAGAAAAGAGCAGGGGCGGATCATCGGTCATATCCTATACATCGATCGCTTCGGCAACCTGCTTACGGATATTGCAGAGGAGGATCTCCTGGCTTTGGAGTCGCAAATTCGCATCGAGATAGCAAGCAAAGAGATCCGCGAGCTATCTCCCACCTTCTCCGCTGGCCAAGCAGGGGAAATAATCGCCTATATCGATAGTGCTTGGCACCTGGCCATAGCTCAGGTGGAGGGCAACGCGGCCCAGAGCCTGGGCGCCAAGATCGGAGACGAAATAAAAGTTTTGCCGGGTTAGGTCCAGCGGGCTTGCCGGGATTTATCGGGTGTGATAAACTTGCCATCCCGTTTCCCCATGGTTAACTCCTGGCACGCTCTTTTTCCAAGTCTTAGCAGGTGGCTGGAGGATAAGGGATTTTGGCTATTCCCGGCCCTGGTTTTCTTGCTTTTGATTTTGGGTTTCTCCCCCTGGTCCGGTTTGGATCCCATCTACGGTCTTCCCATATTCCAAGTATCGGGATGGAGCCTGGTATTCATTATCTCCTCGGTATTCCTTGTTCTGGGCACTGCTTGGCTCCAATTCTCATTGGCGAAAACAGAAAATCTCAGTGCTGCATTAACCTCCGCTTTTATCTTCTTCGGAGTAGGGCTTCTGCTTCTATCATCCCAGAATGCTTTGGCCGTTCTTCTTGCCTGGGGGCTTCTAGACCTGGCTTTTCTGTGGATAACTGTGCGCTCAGCGGAGACCTCCGCGGGATTGAGCCTGCGGGCCGCCCGTTGGAATCTGATTGGGATGCTAGGTTGGCTGGTTTTCGCTTTCTCCGGCTTTGGCGGGGCTTGGGTGCTCTTGGCCGTATGGGTAAGGCTGGGTGTTTATCCGGCTATGCAGATTTTATCTTCCTTCCAAGAAGTAGCTTGGCCCGCGCGGAGCATTTTCCAGTTTGTGGCCATCATCGCTGGAGGGTATTTGTTGGCCCAGTACCCGGGGATGGCTATGGAGGGGCTACTGCAAATCGTAGTCGTTTTACTTGCACTTTTGGCTATAGCTTGGGGGATTTTCTTTTTGTGGCGAGAGGAGGACAGGAGCAAGACTGGACTATACATTTATCAAGTGCAGCTGGGGTTTTTCTTGTTGGCAGTGGCCAGCGGTCTCACCCTCCCTCCCTCGGTTGCTTTCCTATCTATCCTAAGCACCGCCCTGGGTTGGGTTCTCTTCGATGCGGCAAGCAGGACGAGTACGGCTATTTCGCGGCATTGGCTGAACATGATCCCGATATCCATTGCCGTTGCCAATTGGCTAGGGCTGCCCCTAACCCCTGGATTTAGTTCTCGGCTGTGGGTTTACGGCTCACTTCTCCGGGAGGGGAAGGTATGGTTGCTGGCGGTAGGGTTAGCAAGCCTAGTCTTGATCTTCCCTCCCCTGGCTAGAACTGTCCTCGCCGGTTTTTCCTCAAACGGTGTAGTGGACTCTAGAAATGCTCGCATCTGGCTTTGGCTCCTGACCCTAGCCACTTTCGTTTTGGGGATCTATCCTGATACCCTATTATCATTGGCGGGGCCGAGTGAGCCGCAAATAACCCCGCTGAGCCTTGCTCGAATACTGCCTCCCCCACTGCTGTTTTGGCTACTTCTTCTCATCCTCGCTCCACTGTTCATTGGATTCTTTATTTTGCGCTTTGGGGGGCGATTAAAAGTAGAGGGGAGGTATCTGGAAACTATCTCCCGGCTTTTGGATCTGGAGTGGTTGTATTCCTCTTTGCGGGGCGGCGAAGATAAATTGGGAAGTATTTTGCGCCGGCTCTCTGCTTTTGGGGAGGGGAGAGGAGCCTGGGGTTGGACTCTCTTCTTGGCCCTCCTTATTTT
>JACPPX010000105.1 GCA_016190785.1 Chloroflexota bacterium | reverse complement strand
TCCTCCACGGCCGCGGCACCGGTACCCTGCGTCGTCTGGTCCGCCAAGAATTATCTCGCCATCCCCTAGTTGCTTCGGTGCAAGGTGCAGAAGAGCAGGAGGGGGGGGAAGGGGTAACCGTGGTGGAGTTGGTTGCCAGGAGCTAGAGGGTGATCTCTGTCGAGGAGGCCAAAGCATATTACGAGGGTACTGACCCAGCCCATGACTTTGAACATGTCCTGCGGGTCCTGGCCCTGGCCGAAAAGATCGGGGCCGAGGAGAGGGCGGATCTGGAAGTCCTGCGGGCGGCAGTCCTCCTCCATGATATTGGCCGAGGTGACGAGGAGCGAGGTCTGGACCATGCGCAAACCTCCGCGGATATGGCGCGCTCTATCCTGGCCGCTAAGGGGTGGCCGGAGGATCGGATAGAAAGAGTTAGAGAGGCCATCCTCAGCCATCGCTTTCGAGCGGGACCAGAGCCACTGACCCTCGAAGCACGGATACTCTACGATGCCGACAAACTGGATGCTATAGGAGCCATCGGCATTGCTCGCGCTTATGCTGTGGCGGGAAAGTATGGACAGCGGCTGTGGGCGGAGATGCCTCCCGGTTACAGCCTGGGCCGGGAGAACCTGAGCGGGGAGCATACCCCTAATTTCGAATACATCCTCAAACTCCGCCTCCTGAAGGATAATCTCTTCACCATAACGGCACGACGCATAGCCGCCGAGCGTCATCGCTTTATGGTTGATTTCTTCCAATGTCTGGAAGGGGAGATAAGAGGTGAGTTTTAGCCAGTGAAGAAAATCCGACGGCGGATAACCAAGATCATCTTCCTACTGGCCAGCCTCTATTTATTCATCCTGGCCATACTCCTCTTGAAAGAGGGCGCCCGAGCAGTGGCTCCCTTTGCCGTCCAATTCTTCCGGGTGGAGCACCCCCTGAATGCTCTGGGTTTTGGCTGGCTGTTCTCTTATCTGATCCTCAGCGGCTCCCCGGTGGCGGCTTCGGCCCTGACCTTCTTCGATGCCGGGGCCCTGGATCAAATCCAGGCTTTTATGATGATCTCCGGCTCCCGGCTGGGAGCAGCCTTCATCGTCCTTTTGGTGGGGTTTCTGTATACAGTGCGCGGCCATGAACGGCGGCAGAGCATGGTCATGGGTCTACTCTCCCTTTTGGTCACGGCCACCATTTATTTTCCGGGTTTGGTCCTGGGTTATTTTCTTCTGACCTACCACCTCCTGGATTTTGTGCAGTTTGGTCCGGGGACGGAGATTACCTCTTTCCTGGAACAAGTCTTCAATCCCCTATTAGAACCTCTGGCTTCTTTTCTGCCCGCAGCAGTGTTATTTGTGATGGGGATCGGGCTGATACTGTTCAGCCTAAACCTTTTCGACCGCTCCCTGCCCAAAGTCAATCTGCAACGGACCGGTTTTGCACAGGCCGCCTACCTGATCTACCGCCCGGTGGTCATGTTTTTGTTGGGTCTGGCGATCACTACTATTTCTCCATCGGTTTCGGTATCGCTCAGCATCCTCGTCCCCCTCTCCGCCCGCGGCTATGTGCAACAGGAGAACGTCATCCCCTATATCATGGGGGCCAATATCGCCACTCTTAGTGATACCTTGGTAGTGGCTGTCCTGCTCAATAACCCGCCTGCAGTCACCATCGTGGTGGTGGATATAGTGAGCATCGGTCTGGTTTCTCTAGCTATCTTGCTCTTCTCTTACACTCACTACAAGCGGATCTTGACCAGTGTGGTGAATGCTATCAACCGTTCTCGTCTCTATCTATTTGTTTTTGTTCTGGTCTCGCTTCTGTTGCCCATAGCCCTATTAATTTTGTGAGGTGGTAACCATGAAAATCTTGATCTGCACCGATGGTTCACTCCACGCCGAAGATGCCCTGCGTTTCGGGGGTTTCATTGCCCAGAAATCCCAGGACCCAGTGAAGATCATGGGAGTGGCCGAGTCCTGGGGGGAGGAGGAAAAAATCAAAGAAGTCCTTTCCCGGGCCAGTGAGATATTGGGGGAAGTGCCCAACCTGGAAACCCTAGTCCGTCGCGGCCACGCGGCAGAAGAGATCCTCCGCGAAATAGAAAAGGGGGATTACGAGTTAGTGATTCTAGGAGCCAGGGGGCGGCGGGGAATTACCCGCTTTCTCCTGGGTTCCACTGCGGCCCGGATAGTGGAGAACGCCCCTATCCCGGTGCTCATTGTCCGTCGCGGCCGGCCGACCCTAGAAAGAATCCTGATCTGTACCGCGGGGGGAGAACCTAGTGAGCTGGATATTAGATTCGGGGGCCGGATTGCCCGCTTGGCGGAGGCCCCGGCAACCCTGCTCCATGTTATGTCCCAGCTCCCCCTCTCCGCAAGATCGGGGGCGGAGGAACTAGAAGCCTCTTTCGAAGTGCTGGTTAGCCAAGGTACCCGGGAGGCCCTGCATCTTCAGAGCGGGCTAGAGATGCTAAAGGAGGTGGGAGTGGAGGGAGAGGCCCGCATCCGCCGCGGGTTGGTGGTAGACGAGATCCTGGGCGAGGCTCAGGAAGGGGACTATGATCTGATCGTCATCGGCGCCCATCAAGCCTCCGGGCTTTATCGTTTTCTGTTGGACGATATCACCCGCCAGGTGGTCCTGGGAACCGACCGGCCGGTCCTCGTAGTCCGACCCAAAGATTAGGAAATGATTTCTCCTCCCCTTTTGGCCCTCCTCATTTTGGCCGCCGCCCTTCTCCTTTTACTAGGAGGGCGGTTCCGTCCGGATCTGATAGCGATTTTGGTCCTCCTCGTCTTGGGGATAACCGGACTCGTAACTCCTCAACAGGCCTTGGCCGGGTTCAGCAGCCCAGCGGTGGTTGCGGTAGGGGGCATCTTTGTTATCAGCGCGGCCCTGGCCCGCACCGGAGCTGCGGATAGACTGGGCACCGCTCTTTTGCGGACCTCCGGATCCCAGGAGGGGAAGCTAGTGGCGGCCATTGCTCTGGCGGGAGGATTTCTCTCCCTTTTTATGCAGACTATCGGGGTGGTAGCCATCCTCCTGCCCCCGGTGGCGGGAGTGGCCCGGCGGGCGGGGATAAATCTTTCCAAACTTCTAATCCCCCTTTCCTTCGGTTCCCTTCTGGGGGGCATGGCCACTCTCTTCACCACCCCCAACCTGCTGGTGAGTGAGATCCTGGCCACCCAAGGCCTCCAGCCCTTTTCTTTCCAGGATTTTGCGGCCATAGGTCTTCCCACCGCGGCCCTGGGAATAACTGTTCTTGCCCTCCTTGGGCCGCGGTTTCTTCCGGAGAGAGCCGCGGAAGAAAAACTTCCCATCTCTTTGCGGCTCCGCCGCCAATTGACCGAAATCTACCGCTTGCAAGAACGGGTGCTGGAGGTGCGAATTTTGCCAGAGTCCCCCCTGGCGGGGCAGAGCATCGCCGCGGGGCAGGTGGGGGAAGCAATGGGGTTGCATATCTTGGCTATTATCCGCAACGGGAGCACGATCATCGCTCCCCCGAAATGGCAGATCCTCCAGGCTCAGGACCTCTTGCTGGTGGAGGGGAAGTTGGAGGATATCCAACAATTTTTGGAGCCCCAGAAATTGGAGGTCGAAGCAGAAGTGGAGGTACCCCGCCGCGCTTTGGAGTCTATGGATATTGGGATTGTGGAAGCCACCCTGGCCCCTCGTTCCGCTTTGGCCGGAAAAACCCTGAAAGAAATAAATTTCCGGGAAAAGTATGGATTCAATGTCCTGGCCCTGTGGCGAGGAGGAGGGCCGCGGCGTACGCGGCTTTCCGAGGTTGCCCTGCAGATGGGGGATGCCCTGCTCCTGCAGGGGCCTTGGGAGAAGATCTGGCTTTTGCAAAGAGACCCTGACTTTCTGGTCTTGGAAGGAATGGCTTTTCCTCCCCGCCGGGAAAAAGCCGGCTGGGCAGTGGGGATCACCAGCCTGGCTTTGTTCCTCGTCCTTTTGGGCTTTTTGCCACTCTCCCTCGCTTCCCTCTTAGCCGCGGCCCTTCTAGTGCTTTCCGGATGTCTAAGTACCGAGGAAGCATATCAGGCTATAGACTGGAGGACGCTGGTCCTCATCGCCGGACTTCTTCCCTTGGGTACAGCCATCCAAGAAAGCGGGGCCGCGGATTTATTGACCTCTACCTTGGTAACCCCTTTGCGATGGGGAGGGCCTTTTCTGGTATTGGCCGGACTTTTCTCCCTGGCTCTTCTTCTGACTCAGGGGATGGGAGGGGCAGCAACCGCAGTACTCCTGGCTCCCTTGGCAATATCCTGGGCGCGGGACCTCGGTTCCGATCCCCATGGCATGGCTATGGCCGTGGCTTTGGCTGCATCCTGTGGATTCTTGACTCCCATCAGCCACCCGGCCAACCTGTTGATTATGGGACCGGGAAATTACCGTCTCGGCGACTACGCCCGGGTAGGAGCCCTGCTAGCGGTTATGGTGGGGGCAGTAATCCTAATTCTGGTTTCTATATTCTGGCCGCTGAGATAAACCCCCTCTCTCGGCTTGTGGTTTGCAAAAATGGAGAGACTTGCTTCTGGGCAAAACGGGTATAGAATTATTATGATAGAGGTGGAAATTTGTCGCGAAAGAAGCGAACGGTTAAGAGTGGTAAGCGAGGCAATCCGAAGGGTAGCCCCTCGCAGAGAATTTTTTGGATATTGAGTCTCTTTGTTGCCCTGAGTATGGTAGCCTATTTTGGGCCGGTCATTCCCCAGCGGAGGAATCCCCCTCCGCCGCCCACGGTCACCGCCACCCCGCTATCCACCCCCCAGTCGACCCCGACCCCATAAAACTCCCGCCCCGGTTTCGCCGGGGCGGGTTTCTTTTATCCACGAGTTAAACTTCTAGCCAGTTCCAGGGCTTGCGCTTTGTCCTGCACTTTGCCCTCCACCTGGGCCTCGCGGATTTTCTCCAGAAGTTGCCCGATCTCCGGCCCGGGGGAGAGTTTCAGGGCCTGTATCAACTCATGGCCATTGAGTAAAGGGGTGGGGGAGACGATGTGCGGCTGGCTATAGACGATCTCCAGAAGAGCACCCGCCTTTTTTCGGAGTTCCAGCCACCCCTGGTCGCGCAGTTTTCCGGGGAGGACGCTTGCTGCTTGATCCGCGAGGGCGAGGAGAATTGATTCCTGGCCCATCGGTTCTTGGTCGCGGAAGAAACGATACAAAGTCAGTGGGCGGGGATTTTCTTCAACAAATATTTCCCAAGCAGCGGGCAAAGATCTTAGAATTTTGGTGCCGGCTCGCACCTCCACACTGGAAAAGGCAAGATGGGTCAGGGCCTCCTGGAGCACCTTGACCTCGCTCGCTCCCTCGGGGGGGTGCTCGCTGTAATCCTGGGCGGCGTGGTGTAAGAGGGCCACGGTTTTGAGGATGATGGAGCGGGGCCTACCTCCGGCTATTTCCTGGTTTAGATACTCGGCAACTTCTGGCCAGGGAGATTCTTCCTGGGTCAGGGCTATTTCCAAGGCCTCTAATGTGCCCAGGGAGTGGCCGATGAGATCCAAAGCGGGGAGCATGTCCGGGAGAGCGGCGCTCAGCACCCCGGTGCGGTGGAGGAGACGGAGGTGGGGGGCGGAGTAGGGGAGGAGAAGAAGGTGGGCCAGTTCGTCGCGCACCCGCTCCACAGCAACACTGGTGATGAGGTGAGAGGAAGCCACTATCCTCTCCCGGGTTTCCGGTTCGATTTTGAAGCTGAGGAGGGCCGCGATGCGCACTGCCCGCAGCAAACGCAGGGGGTCTTCGGCGAAGGCCTGGGGAGAGATGATGCGCACCAGCCCCGCCCCCAGGTCTTTTTGTCCACCGTGCGGATCAATTAGGGGAGAATCCGGCTCGGCCAGATTTTGAGCCAGGGCGTCGATAGTGAAATCGCGTCGGGCCAGGTCTTCTTCGATTTTTCCCCGCAGCCGGGAGATGTCGATCAAGTATTTGCTGCCCTGGGCAGCGAGTACAATCCGCCCCACATCCCGCTCCGGGTCGAGGGCAAAGAAGGCCCCACCCAGGATGTCCGCCAGTTCTCGGGCGAGGGGTATTGCTTCTTGGGCTACTGCCACATCCAGATCGTGGCTCTCCCGCTCCAGGAGGCGATCGCGGAGATACCCGCCGACAAGATAGGCGGTGATCCCCTTCGTGCCGAAGAAGTCGCGGATGCGTTTCAGGGTATTGCTACGCTCAAACCAAGAGGGCATAGAGCCTATTATAGCATCAGGGAGGGGGAGGTCTGGCCTCTTGACATAGAACACAAGTTCTGGTATAATGGTGGTGTAAGGAGGAGGCATGGCCAAAGTAGAGCTTTCGCAGCGGCAGAAGAGGATTTTGCGCTTCGTGGAGGATTTCTCCCGCAAGAAGGGGTATCTCCCCAGCATCCGCGAGATTGGAGCGGCGGTGGGGATTTCTTCGACCTCGGTGGTGGATTACAACTTACGCATCCTAGAGCGGGAGAGACATATCCAGAGAGACCCCAAAGTCTCGCGAGGGATAAAACTCCTGGGAAGCCACCCCAGAGGCCGGAGTCGGCTTGACTTAGGCCTAGTCGCAGTACCGCTTTTAGGACGCATCGCCGCCGGCCAGCCTATCCCGGTCCCCGAGGATAGCCCGGCCGAGGAAACTATCGAACTCACCCGCAACCTGCTCAAGGATGTGGACGGGATCTATGCCCTGGAAGTGAAGGGGAATTCCATGGTCGATGCCCTGGTGAACGATGGGGACATTGTGGTGATGAAGCACCAGGACACGGCGGAGAATGGGGAGATGGTGGCGGTGTGGCTCAAGGACCGGCAGGAGACTACTCTCAAAAAGATCTATCATGAGGGGAGGCGGGTGCGGCTCCAGCCGGCCAACCCTCTGCTCAAGCCCATCTTCGCCCCGGCGGAGAATGTGGAGGTCCAGGGGAAGGTGATAATGGTGGTGCGAAGGCTGGGAAAGTAATTGGCAATGTTCCAAGCAAGTAAAAGGGGCAGGCGAAAAGCCTGCCCCAGTGTTTTTGTCATTTGCCTTCGCCAACTTCAGTAACTGCGGCGTCGGCCGCGGCCACCCCGGCCTCCATAACCACCACCGCCGTATCCTCCGCCGCGGGATCCATACCCTCCTCCGCCTCGCTCCTCACGGGGGCGGGCCTCGCTGACCCGGATCTGGCGGTCGCCCAGGGTGTGGCCGTTTATGGAACTGATAGCCTTCTGGGCCTCGGCCCGGGTTTCCATCTCCACAAAGGCAAAACCTTTGGAACGGCCGGTGTTGCGGTCGGTGATAATGCTTACCGACCTGACTCCTCCGGCCTGACTGAAAAGTTCCCGCAATTCTTCCTCGGTGGCCTCATAAGGAAGATTGCCCACGTACAGTTTGCTTGATTCCACTCTTTCTCCTTTTTAATCTAGTTGAGCGGCCGATCCAGATCTATGCGGTAGGCACCTCCTATCACCATACTGGGTAAAGACAAAGCTGAGAATAATAGTAATTAATAATAGCGGAAGTAAAGGGGGAAGTCAATGGATCATTTCTCGCTAACCGCCGGTACCGTGGCTAATTCAGTGACCAAGAGGTCGAGGGCTACCTCGGGCTCGGCTCGGCCGGTTTTGATTCCCAGATCGGTATCCAGCAAATGATGGTAGATTTCTTCGAGTTGGGGACGGGTGAATTTTCGGGCTTGGCTCTCAATTTTGCGGGCCACGAAGGGGTGGAGGCGCAATTTGGCCATCCCTTCGCCCTGGAGTTGTAACTCCTTGCCCTGGAGGAGGAGCCGGAACTGGCGGATGATCATGGCCAGGATTTGGAGGGGATGCTGACCTTGGTCCAGAAGGGCATGGAGCTCAGCCAGGGCGGTCTCTAAATCTTTCTCACCTAGAGCGTCTACCAGAGCGAAGATATTTGCCTCTTGGGTCTGGCTCACCAGGAACCGTACATCCTCAACCTTTATCGGTTCCTCACCGACATAGGCCAGAAGTTTGGTGATTTCCAGGTCTAGCTGCCTTAGGTTACTCCCCACAAAAGCAGCGAGGGTATCCGCGGCGTGCGTGTTGATCTTTCCGCCCTGTTCTTTTGCCCGCTTATTAATCCAATTGACCAGTCGCGACCCCTGAGGAGGCTTGAATTCTTTGATTTTTGCTCCTTTCACTTCGGCGATAGCCTCTAGGAGCGGGTTTTCATCTTCCAGAGCGCCGCTCTCGAGAAAGATGAGATCCGTGCTCTCTGGCAATTGGGATAAATAATCCGGCAAATTTTCCAAGAATTTCTTTGCTTGCGCCGATTTTCTCCCCGACTCAAAAGATAAACCAAGGTCGCGAATAATCACTAAGCGTTTTTCCCCGAGGAGAGGCATGCTTCCCGCAGTTAGATGGAGACCCTCTAGGGTCAATCCTTGCCCTTCCAGGACCGTTGGTTCAGAAGGGACCCCCTCGCCTTGAGTGCTGAGCAACTCCCCTATGGACTGGGTGCGGGTAAATTCGTCTTCGCCGTGAAATAGATAAACCATCGTTTGCCAAATCGAGTGTCTTAAGAAATGAGCACTTGATGAACGGGCATTCCTCCGGGCAGAGGAGGACGGGAAATGACACCCTGGATCTGGGCATCTCCCACTTCGGCGAGGGTGGTGATTTGCTCCTGGGCAAGGGGACCCAGGGGCTGGGCGGCAATGACGGCCAGGGTAATGAAGAGGAGCAAACGAGGGATTTTGACCCACAGGCTTCCCCGGCCACTTGTGGCCCAGAGAGAGACCAGGCCGGCAAGGATAGCGGTCACCGCCAAGTTGGTGCCACAGCGGGGATGGACGGCGAGGTACTTTTCCCCGGAACGAAGCCTGGAGATCGCTTCCCGGGCGGCAGATTCCAGTTCCTGGGGATCCACTGCACCATAGATGTAAAAGCCAGCGGGCGAGGCGCGGCCGGCTAGAATACGGTAGCGACCTCGCCAGGAGAGAACATGCACCGTAGCATGTTCTATGGCATGGTTGCGGCGCACGGTGGCCACATAGGGTATTTCCAGAAGAGTGCGCAATGCCTCTTTAGTTTGGGCTAGCATCCAACTGGCATTGGTTGTCATAGATTTCCTTCCTTGCTCAGCGATAAAGACCCTGGGAATAGATATACTCTTCCACCGCCGGTGGTACTTGATATTTTATAGGCAATCCCGTTTTCACTCGCTCTTGGAGGTCGGAGGAGGAAATATCAACTTCGGGCATGGTGATTATTTCGGCGCGTTGCCACAGGCCCGGCACTTTTACCTCTAGTTCTTTTTTGTTTATTTCGTATCGCGGGCGTTGGACCGCCACCAGGCGACAGAGTTTTATAAGCCGTTGGGGGTCTTTCCACTCCGGGAGTTGTCCTAGAGAATCTAAGCCCATAAT
>JACPPX010000102.1 GCA_016190785.1 Chloroflexota bacterium | reverse complement strand
TCATTCCGAGCGAAGCGAGGAATCTCTAGATAGCCGTGTCTCGATGGCTAAATTCGCCATACTCATCACCAACTCTTTTCCCTGGAATCCTGATCCTGACTTGTCCCGACTGTGTCGGGACGGGGGAGGGGCAAGAATCTCTATATTCCCTATACGCTGGATGATGAGAAAAGAGTACAAGCACCCGCATTGGCCTTTCACAGTGAACCGAACTAAAAACTCAAAACTAATAACTTAAAACTGTATCCCGAGGTTGACAATATGCCTCTAGAGCGCATCCAAAAACTAGAAGAGGCCCGTGCCTGGCAAGGAAAGATCCCCATCGAGAACCAGTACACTGCCGGGATTGCCGGGGAAAAGTTCCTGCGCACTTTGCAGGATAAAGGCATGCTTTTGGCTGCCCGTTGCCCAGAGGACGAAATAGTCTACTTGCCAGCACCACTTTATTGCGAGCGTTGCTTTCGTCCCCTCCAAGAAGAGAAGGAACTCGCGCCCCGCGGCGAACTCCTCACCTTCACCATCCTCCACCGCGACCTCGATGGCCAATCACTGGCCGAGCCGCAAGTCCTGGGCTTCATCAAAATTGCCGGCTCCGATGGTGGTTTGCTCCACTACTTGGGCGAGATCAAAGCCGAGGAAATCAAAATCGGCATGGCAATGCAGGCCGTGCTCTTGCCAAAAGAAGAGAGACAGGGCTCAATTCTCGACATCCGCTATTTCCGACCCATCCCCAACCAGACTCGGGATAAAGGTAGTGCGTGAGAGGGCTAGGGTGAGGGGTCCTGTCATTCCGAGCGAAGCGAGGAATCTCTAGATAGCCATGTCTCAACGGAGAGTCGGGCTTCAGCCCGACGAAGCAAACTTCCTAGCAATTCGCTTGTAGGTCGGCTTTTCACATCCAAACTAACTGGAAATTGGAGACTGGAATCTAATTGGAAACTGGAAACTGGCAATTCTTATTCCATTTCAGGAGGCCTTGTGGACTTTGAACTCACCCCAGAACAAAAACTGATCCGCGATTTAGTGTGGGAAGTGGCCCAGGCCGAATTTGCTCCCCGCGCCCACGAAGTGGATGAGACCGGCCGCTTCCCCCAAGAGAACTTTGCCAAACTCGCCGAACTCAATCTGCTCGGCCTCCCCTGGCCGGAGGAATACGGGGGTGCAGGAGCAGACACAGTGAGTCTAATTCTGGCCGTCGAGGAAATCGCCAAAGCCTGCGGCTCCACCGCCCTCTCCTATGCCGCCCATGTCTCCCTGGCCTCCGCCCCCATCTACAACTTCGGGAGCGAGGAACAGAAGCGCAAATATCTCGTTCCTCTCGCTACCGGGAAATGGCTGGGAGCCTTTGGCCTTACCGAACCCCACTCCGGCTCCGATGCCGCTGCCCTGCGCACTACCGCCCGGCTCAAAGGAGAGGAGTGGGTGCTCAACGGCCGCAAGGCCTGGACCACCAACGGCAGTGTGGCTCAGGTGGTGGTCCTCGCCGCCCGTACCCGCGAGGATAAAGGGGAAGAGGGGATCTCCAACTTTATCGTGGAAACCAATTCTCCAGGATTTAAATCTGGAAAAGAAGAACTCAAAATGGGGCTCCACGGCTCGGTGACCTCGGAACTAATCTTCGATGACTGCCACATCCCTCAACAAAACCTTCTCGGCGAGGAGGGCAAAGGATTCAAGCAGTTTTTGAAAATCCTGGACGGGGGCCGCATCGGCATCGGAGCCATGGCTCTGGGATTGGGCCATGCCGCCCTGGAGGCAGCTAAAGCCTATGCTAAAGAGCGCACTGCCTTTGGCCGGCCCATCGCCCAATTCCAGGCTATCCAAACTATGATTGCCAATGCCGCCACCGAATTGTCCGCCGCCCGTCTCTTGGTCTATCAGGCCGCCTGGCGTAAAGATAAAGGCTTGCCTTATCGTACAGAGGCGGCCATGGCAAAACTCTTCGCCTCCGAGGCCGCGGAGCGGGCTTGTCGCGATGCTATCCAGATCTTTGGGGGGTACGGCTACAGCCGCGAATTTCCCGTAGAGCGCTACTACCGCGACAATCGCTTGACTACCATCGGCGAGGGCACCTCCGAAATCCAGCGCATAGTCATTGCCCGCCAAGTCCTGGGGCTGGCCAAAATTGTAGATCGCGGCTAATCTCCAATTTCCATAAATAACCAACTCAAAACTTAAAACTCACAACTAAAAACTCACAACAGACAATTGGAAAACCTCAACCATCGCTCAATCCCATCACTCCCCCTTACCAATCGCCAACTCCTGGCCAGCCTCCTCTTTGTCCTCGCCCTTCTGGGGGGCATAATCCTTTTCGGGATTGCTACCGATCTCCTCGGGTTAAAACTTCCTCCCCTGATGGTGACCGTTGTTCTGACCCTCTCCGAACTTCTGCTCCTCATCCCTCCCTGGTACTTCCTCCTCCGCCGTGGTGGTACCTGGGCCGACCTCGGGATCCGAGGCTTTCGTATTGGCTACCTCGCCACCGGATGCTCATTACTTCTCCTCTCTTTCTTCTTCAACCTTGCCTGGGCTATCTTCCTCACCTACTTCAATCTCCAAGGGCAGCCCGAGGTCCTACCCCTCTTTGGGGAAGGCCCCGGGGCTTTCTTAATTGCCCTCCTCGTAGCCGGAGTAGTCGGTCCCTTTGTGGAGGAAGTCTATTTCCGCGGCTTCCTCTTTGCCGGGCTGCGCGGAAACTGGGGAACCCTCCTCGCCCTCCTGGTCAGTTCTGCCCTGTTTGCTATTTTCCATATCTTGCCCACCACCGTTCCCCCCATCTTCGTCCTGGGCTTATTCCTGGGCCTGCTCTATCATCTTTCTGGCTCCCTCTGGCCCAGCATCCTCATGCACGCCGCCACCAACATTCTGGCCCTCACCGTCGCCTATTATGCTGGTCAGGCTGGTATCTAGATCGATGCCCATGCCGGAAAAACTCCAGGTCGTGTACCGAGCATTAGGTGAGGCCGAGGCCCAAATCATAAAAGACCGGCTAGAGAGCGAAGGCATCCCCGCCCTCCTCCGCTTTGAAGCCGGAGGCCCGGTGCCCGGGGGGAGCCTGGGCGGAGTAGAAATTCTCGTCCCTGCTGAATCCGCATCCCGCGCCCGCCGCCTCCTCTCCGCCGAACCCCCACCCGACCCCCTTCCCTGAAATGTAGGGGTCCCGACCTTGTCGGGATGCCCGCCCGATTACTTTGTCATCCTGAGGCTTCCACTGCGCCTAGCGAGAGAGCAGTAAGAGGCTGTCATTCTGAGCGCAGCGAAGGATCTCACTAGGTCACTCATAGCCCCGATTTACCAACCCAACACTCACCCTCTTCCCAAGAAAATGTAGGGGAGGGGCTCGTCCCCTCCCGTTCTCCTCTCCCCTCTTCGCCGCCGTAGCGAGCTACGCCCCGCGAAGGAGGGTGAGGGAGAGGGATAGGGTGAGGGGGTCTTTTTGTAGCGTCGGGCTTCAGCCCGACGAAGCAACTCCCCAACAATTCATCTTGTTATCCAGGGTTCCCTACCCAACCCACTGGAAACTGGCAACTGGCAATTTTTCTTATGCAAGCAAAGAGCCCCGATCTCTCGGGGCTCCTACTTTGAGGCCAGTATCGGCTATTGCTCGATCTCCCAAGTGATGCTCACCTGTATGACGATATCCAGCTGTCCACCCGAGATAGGAACCTCTGCCGCAAACTCCCCGCCACCTTTCCCCTCGAAGCCGAAGAAGGGTTGCGCTACCGGGGTGAAGACCGTCCACTCGCTGATGTACATGATGTCCCCCAAACGCACTCCAGTGGCTGCCGCCATCTGTTCCGCCTTGCGCTGGGCATCGGCGATGGCCTTGTCCCGGGCCTCATCCATAAGTGGGGTGGGGTCGGCGATAGTAAAACTTATCTGGCCAAAGTTATTCGCCCCCGCGGTCGCCGCCGCATCCAGCACCTCTCCCACCTGGCCAATATGCCGCACCTTAACCAAGACCGAATTAGTGACCGTATATCCCTGCGTCCTCTGCTCCCCGGTCAGCTCATCGAAGATAATAATCGGCTGCACGCTGAACTCTACGGTTTGGATATCCTCCTCGGCGATGCCCGCCTCGGTCAGCGCCGCCCGCACTCGCTCCATAATTCTATTATTCTCCGCCACCGCATCCCCTGCCGCCTCGGCCTCGGTCCGCACCCCCAGCACGATCTGGGCCAGGTCCGGCTCGGCGGTGACCTTCCCCTCTCCATTGACATTGATATTGTTCTGGGGAGGGGGATAGACACCCGGAGCACCCCCCGCCTCTAGCTTGGGAAGCACCAACGCAAAAACCACCACCAAGAGAGCCAGCACCAAGAAGAAAGTTGCCCCTCCAATGACGATGGCTACTGCCCGCGCTAACCCATTCATAGATCCTCCTTAGAATTTATTTTCTGGCGTAAGTATAGCACTAACGCCTCACTGTTAGACGATAACCGACCAGTGAAAGTTCCACACTCTCCCCTCGCCCCTTGAGGGAGAGGGCGAGGGTGAGGGGGCTCTGTCATTCTGAGTCCCGACCAGTCGGGACGAAGAATCTCTAACAAACCGACGCCTCACGCTCCTAAGGTGTGTAGTCCACAACTCGCCTAATATTTTCTGCTGTAGGGGAGGCCCTTGCGGCCTCCCGCTCCTCTCTCCTCATCGGGGGAGAGGGCGAGGGTGAGAAGGGGAATCCCTTCGCCCCCCTGGGGGAGAAGGTGAGGATGAGGGGATGCCTGTCCCGACTTAGTCGGGATCATCCTGAGTCCCGACTTCGTCGGGACGAAGGATCCAGACACCACTTGCCACGGCTGCTCCACCCTAGACCGGCGAACCGACTCCCGTCCTGAGC
>JACPPX010000015.1 GCA_016190785.1 Chloroflexota bacterium | reverse complement strand
GTGCATCCTCTGCGCCCGTTGCATCCGCTTCCAAGACGAGATTGCTTATCAATCCGTGCTGGGCTTTATGAACCGAGGGCGGGGGATGGAGGTGGTCTCTTTCTCCGAGCCTGCTTTTAATTCCAAGTTCTCGGGGAACACCATCGACATCTGCCCGGTGGGGGCCTTGACTTCATCTGATTTCCGTTTCCAGGCTCGGGTATGGGAGGTGAGCAATGTCCCCAATATCTGTCCCCACTGTCCGGTGGGATGCAATCTGACCCTGGGGACGCGGTTGGGAAAAATCCGCAGGATCATCCCCCGCGAGAATGAGGCGGTGAATGAGATCTGGCTCTGCGACAAGGGTAGATTCGCCCACCACTATTTGGTAAGCGAAAAGCGCCTGACCACACCTCTTATCCGGCGCAATGGCAAGTTGCAAGAAGCCAGCTGGGATGAGGCGATAAAGACCGTGGCCCGCAAGTTGGGGGAGATTAAGACTAAGAAGGGCGGCTCGGCGCTGGCGGGGATCGGCTCGGTGCGGACTACTAACGAAGAGAATTATCTTTTCCAGAAATTCATGCGGCTGGCATTGGAGTCCAACAATATCGATCACCGCCTGGAAACTATCGATGATTTGGGAGAAGTCGAGGCCTGGTCGCTTCCCACCGGCAGTATCCGAGATGTGGAGCGGGCAGGGGCGATCCTGGTAATCGGATGTGACCCCTCGGAAGAAGTGCCGATCCTTGAACTGCGGATCAAGAAAGGGGTGCGGCGAGGAGTGACGCTTCTTGTCGCCAGTCCATATAAGATCGAACTTGCCAGTATGGCCAAGGAGTGGCTAAAGCACCGGCCGGGGAGCGAGGTGGCTCTCCTCACTGGTTTGCTGAACATCATGCTAAGCGAAAAGTTATTGGGGGAGGGAGTCGAAAATTACTCTGGATTTGGGGAGTTGGACAAATCCCTGCAAGCCTACCCCAGCGAGGAGGTAACGCGGCTCACCGGCATCTCCGAAGAAATATTGCGCGGCGTGGCCCAGACTCTGGCCAAAAGTTCTAGCCTGGTAGTGATCTATGGTGAGCGAGTTCCCCATCGCCGGGCAGTCGTGACTGTGCTAGCCAACCTGTCCCTGCTGAAGCCAGACACCTACCTGCTCCCCGTGGCCAGGGGAGCCAATGCCCAGGGAGCTAAGGACATGGGGGTACTGCCCCATCAATTAGGCCAAGAGCGAATAGATTCTCACGAAGTGAAGGAAAGGTTGTCCGGCCTATGGTCGGCTAGCCTTCCCTCGGAGCCAGGACTGAACACTGGCGGGATCCTGAAAGCGGCAACAGCCGGACATATTTCAGGTCTCTACGTAATGGGCGCAGACCTCCTAGCCAATTATCCAGAGCGCAAACTCGCCGAGGAGGCTCTGGACAAACTGGAATTCCTGGTGGTGCAGGATCTGTTCCTGACGGAGACAGCCAAAAAAGCAGATGTGGTCCTCCCCGCCATGGGCTTTGCGGAAAAGGAGGGGACCTTCACCAACCTGGAGCGTCGGGTGCAAAGGCTGCGCGGCGGGGTTCCGGCCCCAGAGGGTACGCGATCCGACTGGCAGATCATTCAGGCCTTGGCCCAGGCCATGGGCCAGAATTGGAATTACTCCACGGCTCAGGAAATTATGACCGAGATCGCAAAGGCTATCCCCATCTATGGGGGCATCGATTACTCTCGCCTTGAGGGTGAAGGCATACAGTGGCCCTGTCCCTCTCCGGAGCATACTGGCACCGAGCACTTGAGCCTTTCCGGCAGTCTGCAGCCAATCCCCGAGATGCCAGAAGGGGTTGAGGAGGAAGAACCCAAGTATCCCTTTTCTCTTTTGTTGGCCCCACGTCTCTTTGACGGAGGAACAATGGTCCAGGAGACAAGTCTTCTAACCCCTTTCTTTGCCCAGCCGTCTATAGGCTTGCACCCTGAGGATGCTTCTCGTCTGGGTATTGAGGCCGGGGAGAAGGTGTTGGTGATCTCCTCCCAGGGACAAGTTGAACTCGCAGTGCGGCTCGAGGAAGTGGCGGAGAAGAGTGTGCTCTTGTACCGCAACCTGCGCGGATCTCCGGCCAATTTACTGACCCAAACAACGGATGGATTGAACCGAGTGCAGGTGCAGAAAAACGGTCAGGCTTAGTATGCGGGAGACGGGATAGACGATGGAGCTTTTGAGTCCTTTGGTGCCGATATTGATCATTGTAATCAAAAGCGGAGTGGCCATCTTTGCTCTGGTCACCGCCTTTGCCTATGCGGTGTGGATCGAGAGACGGGTGATGGCCCGCATGCAATCTCGCATCGGCCCCAATCGGGCCGGGCCTTTCGGGCTGTTGCAGCCCCTGGCCGATGCAGTCAAAGTTCTCCTCAAAGAAGAAATCATCCCGCAGGATGCCAAGGTCCCCATCTATCTTCTCGCTCCGGCGGTTTCTCTGGTTCCCGCTTTACTCTCCTTTGCCGTGGTTCCAATCGGGCCGGAGATAGAAATATTGGGACAGAAAATTACACTCTATTTGGCAGACTTGAATGTGGGGGTGCTCTATGTCTTCGCCCTGGCCTCGGTAGGCGTATATGGCATTGTGCTCGCCGGGTGGTCCTCGGGGAGCAAATACTCTTTCCTGGGTGCTCTGCGCTCCTCAGCGCAGATGCTGAGTTATGAGTTGCCCTTGGGTCTTTCCGTGGTAGGAGCACTGATGCTGGCTGGGACTCTGAGCCTAGTGCAATTGGTGGAGGCCCAGAAGAACGCTTGGTTTATTCTCCTCCAGCCCCTTGGCTTTTTGATCTTTATCGTTTCGGCAGTGGCCGAGGTGAACCGGGCCCCTTTTGATCTGCCAGAGGCGGAGACGGAACTGGTGGCCGGATACCATACCGAGTACACCAGCATAAAGTGGGCCTTTTTCTACATGGCGGAATATATCAACATGATTGTCGTCTCTTCGATCGCCGTCACTCTCTTTTTTGGGGGATGGCAAGGACCGTTCTTTCCCCCTGCGGTGTGGTACTTCCTCAAGGTGGCAGCCTTTATTTTCCTTTTCATCTGGCTGCGGGCCACTCTCCCCCGGCTGCGCTATGATCGGCTGATGCAATTTGGATGGAAAATCCTCCTTCCTCTTTCTCTCGTGAACATCATAGCCACCGCAGCGATTATGGTCTGGCAAGGGTAAAAGATGCTAGGAAATTTGTTACGTCGGCCGCTGGAACTGGCGAAGGGCTTAGGGGTGACCTTCCGCCACCTCTTTCGGCGGCCGGTGACGGTGCAGTACCCGGAAGAAAAACCCCCAGTTTATCTCCGTCACCGCGGGCTGCATGTCCTGCGGCTCTATGAAAATGGGCTGGAGCGGTGCATCGGTTGCTCGCTGTGCGCTGCGGCCTGCCCGGCGGATGCTATCCATGTAGAAGCAGCGGAGAATACCGACGAGAACCGTGTTTCCCCAGGTGAGCGGTATGCCCCGGTTTATGAAATCAATATGTTGCGCTGCATCTTTGTCGGTTTGTGCGAAGAAGCCTGCCCGGTGGAAGCGATAGTCCTGGGGCCGGAGTATGAGTTGGCCGATTATCACCGCGAAGACTTCATCTATACCAAAGAGGTTCTGGTGGAGCCTTCCCCTGGGGCCCGGTTCCCCCTGGAAGGACGGAAGGCTCTGGGTAAGTGGCTGGCAGAACGGGGTAGAAAGAGCGAGGGAGGAGCCTAGAAAATGGAGGCCTTCTTCTGGGTGGTAGCCATCCCGGCTACGGTCTCGGCGGTGGGGGTAGTTATGATGCGGGACACGGTGTATAGCGCCTTGCTCCTGGTGGTCCATCTCCTGGCAGTAGCCGTGCTCTTTGTCCTGCTCAATGCGCAGCTCATTGCCGCGGTGCAGGTAGTGGTCTATGCCGGGGCGATTATGGTCCTTTTCCTCTTCGTAATCATGATGCTGGGCTTGGGAAGGGGAGAAGGGGTCAAGGAGAAACTTCCCCTCCAGCGGCCAGTGGCCCTCCTATTTGGAGGAGCAATGGCTATCCTATTGGGGGTAGTGATGAGCCAGACAACCATCCAGCCCGTGGCCGGGGCCCTTACCCCCGGGGATGTTTTGGCCATGGGGGGAAACACCCAAGTCGTGGGTCGACTTCTCTTCAGTGATTATCTCTTGGCTTTTGAAGTCACCTCCATCTTGCTGTTGGTGGCGATTATTGGAGCAGTTGTGTTAGCCAAGCGACGACTTTAAGCGAGATCAATGGTCCCCGTTGCCAATTATCTAATTTTGAGCGCAGTTCTCTTCACCATCGGGGTGCTGGGGGTTCTCATCCGCCGCAACGCCATTGTCATCTTCATGTCCATTGAAATCATGCTCAATGCCGCCAACCTGGCCTTCATTGCCCTGGCAGATGCCAAAGGCTCCCTGGCTGGCCAGGTTTTTGTCTTTTTTGTTCTGGCGGTGGCAGCGGCGGAGGTGGCGGTGGGTCTGGCAATCATCGTTGCCATCTCTCGCCAGCAAGGGACCATTGATGTGGACGAGATCAATCTTCTAAAGTGGTGACGACGATGGACTTTGTCCGGCTTGTGCCGGGATTTCCACTACTAGGGGTAGTCCTTGTCGCACTCACCGGTCGCTTCCTGGGTCGCAGGGGGACGGCCCTCGTGGCCTGCGGGGCAGTGGGGTTGGCTTTCGCGGTTGCTCTTGGAGTAACCGGTGCTCTACTTCAGACCCCTCCCGAATCCCGGGAAGTTGAAGTTAGCCTATTTACCTGGGCGGCGGTGAGTGACTTCCAGGTCGATGTCTCTTTGCTCCTCGATCCTCTATCGGCAGTGATGATCCTGGTAGTCAGCGGGGTGGGTTTTCTGATCCATGTCTACTCCGTGGGTTATATGGCCCAGGACCCCGGATTCCGCCGCTACTTTGCGTACCTCAACCTCTTTGTATTCTCCATGGTTATTTTGGTGCTGGCTGGGAACTTTCTCCTGCTCTATGTTGGCTGGGAACTGGTGGGGCTGTGCTCTTATCTTTTGATCAGCTTCTGGTACGAAAGAAAAGAGGCGGCCAAGGCGGGGATGAAGGCTTTCGTAACCACTAGGATAGGGGATTTTGGCTTTGCCCTAGGTATATTTCTTATTTTTGCCACCTTCCACACCCTGGATTACGCGGAGGTTTTCGGCTCTGCCTCGCAAGTCCTGACTACAGGATTGGCGACAGCCATTACTCTTCTCCTATTTCTAGGTGCGGTGGGGAAATCGGCCCAGATTCCCCTCTATGTCTGGCTTCCCGATGCCATGGAAGGGCCCACCCCAGTATCAGCGCTTATCCATGCCGCAACTATGGTCACCGCTGGGGTGTATATGGTAACCCGCACCCATGTACTCTTCGAGCTGGCGCCCATATCTATGCTGGTCGTCGCGGTCATCGGAGCAGCAACCGCTTTCTATGCCGCGACTATTGCCACCGCTCAGGATGATATTAAGCGGGTGCTGGCTTATTCCACTATCAGCCAGCTGGGGTACATGTTTTTGGCAGTAGGGGTGGGAGCCTATGCCGCGGGCATATTTCACTTGACGACCCATGCTTTCTTCAAGGCACTGATGTTCCTGGGGGCGGGAAGTGTGATGCATGCCCTGGCCGGAGAACAGGACATCCAAAAGATGGGAGGGCTCCGCTGGACGATGCCGCTGACGAGCATTACCTTTCTCGCCGGGTGGCTGGCCATCTCCGGTATCCCTCCTTTTTCCGGGTTTTTCAGCAAAGATGAGATACTGGCCTCGGCCTTCGCTTCTGGGCAGATCCTGCTCTGGCTGGTGGGGGTGATCACCGCCGGGATAACTGCTTTCTATATGTCCCGCCAGGTCTTTCTGGTCTTCTTCGGTGAGCCAAGATATTCCCAGCACACTGCCATTCATGCCGAGCATAGGTCAGTGCCTCATGAGTCACCCTGGATTATGACCATCCCCCTCGCCATCCTGGCCGTGCTCGCCGCCCTGGGTGGCTTTCTGGGCCCGGTCCTGGAGGATTTTCTCGGCCCTGTTTTTGCCGCTAGCGAGGCTCGGCAATCACTCCCTCCCTTGAACGAGGCAGCACTCATTATCCTCTCCGTGGCCGCGGCAGGATTAGGGATTTTCATCGCCTGGCTGGGGTACATCCGCCGAGGAGTTGATCCCAAATTAGTGGCCGCGAGGCTGGGCCTGGTCTATCGTTTAGTGCGAAACAAATATTATGTGGACGAGGTCTACCATGCTCTCTTGATTCGCCCTGTCTGGCAGGCGGCGAGTGTTTTGGCCACGGCGGTTGATCAGGCAGGTATCGATGGGGTGGTCAATGCTTTGGGTAGCATAATGCAAAGTGCGGGTAGAGGCCTGCGCCGAGTTCAGACCGGATTTGTGCGTAGTTATGCCTTGATTTTCTTGGTAGGGGTACTCCTGGTCTTGGCTATTTCCACCTTAAGGTAAAGATGAATCCGTTGGGATTTCCCATCCTTTCCACAATCACCTTTCTCCCCCTGCTAGGGGTATTGGCAATATTGCCGGTCAGCAAGCAAAGGGTGGGGGTCATAAAGACTCTGGCCCTGGCCACTAGTGCGGCTGTCTTCCTGGTCTCGCTTCTCCTTTTCTTTTACTTCCCATTGCAAAGCGGAGAGATGCAGTTTGTGGAGGAGGGGCGGTGGATCCCGGAGTTGGGCATCTCCTACTACCTGGGGGTGGATGGGATCAGCCTTTTCTTAGTGCTCCTCACCACCTTTCTGTCCCTCATAGCCATCCTGGCCTCTTGGAGCGAAATCCAGGAGCGAGTCAAGGAATATATGATCTTACTTATCCTCCTCGAGACGGGGATGGTGGGGGTCTTCCTGGCCCTGGATCTTTTCTTGTTCTATGTCTTCTGGGAGGCAACCCTCATCCCCATGGCCTTCTTGGTGGGCATCTGGGGGCATGAACGGCGGATCTATGCCGCGGTGAAATTCTTTTTATTCACCATGTTGGGGAGTGTGCTCATGCTTCTGGCGATCTTGGCCACCGCTTTCCTCCACTATCAAGCCAGTGGCACCTGGAGTTTCAGTCTACTGGAACTAAAGAGCCTGGCTATCCCCCTTGCACTGCAAAACTGGCTCTTTTTAGGCTTTGCTCTGGCCTTCGCCATCAAAGTCCCCCTCTTCCCCTTGCATACCTGGCTCCCCGACGCCCATGTGGAGGCCCCCACCGCGGGGAGCGTGCTCTTGGCCGGAATTTTGCTCAAGATGGGAGGCTATGGATTTCTCCGTTTTGCTTGGCCCCTCTTTCCCCAAGCGGCGGCAAACTTTATCCCTTGGATCGTGGCTCTATCCCTTATCGGCATCATCTACGGGGCTTTGGTTTCCTGGGCACAGAAGGATGTAAAGCGGTTGGTGGCTTATTCTAGTGTGAGCCATCTCGGCTTTGTGGTCCTGGGGGTTTTTGTGGTCAACAGCCAAGCCGTGACCGGGAGCATCCTGCAGATGGTCAACCACGGCTTGAGCACGGGAGCCCTGTTTTTGATCGTGGGCATGCTTTACCAGCGGCGGCACACCAGGGAAATAAAAGAGTTCGGGGGTCTATGGAAAACGACTCACTTCTTGAGACTGATG
>JACPPX010000099.1 GCA_016190785.1 Chloroflexota bacterium | reverse complement strand
TCTCTACCCAGGGCAATGGCTACCTTTGCTCCATCGGGGGACCAGCGGGCCTGGGGGTTCTCCCCCTGAGTCAATAGAGTCGTCTGTCCGTCCTCGGGATCCATGATATATACGCCCACTTCCCCAGTCTCTGCGTCAACCAGGCGATTGAACAAGATCCCCTCCCCCGGAGACCAGGAGGGGTCGGTCCCCCATATGGACTGGAAGGTTTCTTCGTTTATCCGGGCCAAGGCTGCACCGTTAGCGGCCACGGTCCAAACCTGAAAGCCGCCTCCATCTTGAATTTGAAAGAAAGTCAGCCTTTCTCCATCCGGAGACCAACGGGGCCAGAAATACCCGTCGCGCAAGTCGAAGGGACTCCTCCCCTCCTCGGGATCCAGGACCAAGAGCGAAGGCTCTCCGTCCCCGCGGAAGGGCTGTCCGCTGTCCCGCAAAGCAAGGAGATGGCCTTGCGGTGACCAAGCGTAATTGCCGGCCTCATAAACAAACTGTGCAATCTGGAATGGCTCTCCCCCGGCAGCTGGGAGAACGAAAAGGCTACCCTCGGCTTCCAAGCCATTGGCATAGATCGCCAGCCACTCTCCATCGGCAGAGTAGCGAGCCTCTTCCAGGGGCCAGAACCCACCCTGCCACAATTGGGAGACAAGCTCTTGGGCCGCTCCGCTCTCCACATCCACCAAGGAAATGCTCTGGGCAGCTCCTTCTTCGCTCATTTGGAAATTAGATATAAATAGCAGACGCCCATCGGGGGCCCACTCCGGCGCATAACCATCGGCTAATTTTTTCGACCAACTACCATCGGCGGCCGCCACCCAGATTTCATTCCCCTCCGCCCAGGGATCTCCACCTGTTACAAAAGCCAGATACTCTCCATCGGGAGACCATACTGGATCAGCAAAGGCAAAATTTCCTTCCCCGCTCATCGCCCTTATGGCTCGTGATTCCAGATTTAGGACATAGATCAGGCCATCGTTGCCTACATAGGCGATCTGCGGAGGATGGCCCGCCGCCGGGGTGGGAGCGGCGCAGGCCACCAGAAGGATGGATAATCCAAAAAAGGCTGCCAATTTCGTGAGCTTGTTCACTTTTTCTCCCTTCATAATGATTCTGACAATTATACTCGCAATTATACCCTCGGTTAAGTTCACAGTCCAGCTGGAAAGATCTCAAGGGTAGAGGCAGTACTGTGCTGGTGGGCCAACTCAATCAATTGTGATCACTCTGGTTTCCGCTGGGGAGAGGAGGGCATAGGTCACTCCCCGCCAAGTGATCAGATTGGTGAGGATAGATCGCAGAAAAGCGATGGCCAAAAGGACTTCTGTCAGGAAGAAGAGTGGTGCCCAGAGAGAGGTCCGAAGGTCCCGGAAAAGTAAAGCGGGCACTAGAGCACCCACCACAACCTGCATTGGAATCTGAGCCAAGAGGATAAGCCCCACCAGCAAGAGTTCGGGAAGGATTATCCCCAGAGGGGTTACAATTATGCCCCCCAACTGAATGCCCAAAAGGAAGAAAACCATTGCTCCTCCCAAGAACCAAATTAGGGGATCATAGACCTTTACAATCACCATCTGCCGCAAAAGTAGTTGGAAAAATTCCCGAAAGGAGATGTCTTCCACCATGGTAGTGAGAGACTGAGGCACAAAAACGATTCGTCGGCCTAGGCTTCGCAAGCGATGGCCCATCACCGCGTCATCGGCAAATGCTGTCCACCATGCCTCTTTCACTCCCGCCTCCTCAAAGGTCTTGCGTCGTAGAGCAGTGGCCCCTCCCCACAGTCCTAGGTTCCATCCCGTCGCGAGATAAAGAGCGGTAAGGTTGTTCAAGTATGCCCGAGCCCAGGACCAAATCCCCCCTTGTTCCGGGACATACCATGGATAACCGGTGGCAGCGGCCACTCCTGTATCACGCAGGGGAGCCACTAGATGGCGCAGCCATAGGGGATGGGGACGCCCATCGGAATCGGCAAAGGCCAGGACCTCTGCCTCTTTTGCTTCCTCTACTCCCCGCAGGAGGTTATTCACTTTCTGGCTGCGGCGGGTGGGAAGGCCGGCAGTGACCAGCCTGGCCCGCGGATAGGCGGCGATCAATTGCACTAATGCAGAATACGCCGGATCCTCTTCAGAAGCGGTGACAAAAATGACTTGATAATCAGGATAATCCTGACCGAGAATCTCCTTTATATTCTGGGCGAATCCTTGATCCAAACCCTTGCATGGGACAATGAGGGCTACAGAGGGAGTATAGGAGGTTAGAATATCTGACCGTACCTTTTGGTTGCGACGAAGATAGAGCCAGGAAGATATCAGCCACGGGAGAGCCATCCCCCAAAAAAGGAAGACAACCAACAAAATAAAGATTTCCAAGACTAGCACTGCCTGGTCTCCGCACTGACTCTTTCATTATAGGAGGAGGACTCGGGAAGAGCCTCCCCCGGCTGGTCACGGGTAAGGACGAAGAGAAGGTGGGACAGAAGCAAAAGCGAGCTGGTGCTCCGGAACTTTTCTTCCGCCAAAATCTTCCACCCGCCAGCCTGAAAAATGCGATACCATTCTTCCCTCAAGCGATGGTGGGCGTAACCGTCCTGGCTACGGAAATTTCCCAACCGGTCGAGGATGCGGGTTACCATCCCCTGCAAGCCGGGGAGAAGGGCATCTTCCATGACGATGATTAGTCTGCGCGAGACCCGTCCGGCTTCCCCTAAGATCTTCTCAGGCTCAGGAGAGTGGTGTAGGACGAAAAGCAGGAGGACTGCATCGAACTGACTACGGGCGAAAGGGAGAGCCTGACCCGCTGCCAGTAAGAATGGCATCCCTGAAAGATTGTAGTTCTCGTGGTCCACGGCAGTGACCGCGACCTTTCGGGAGCGAGCCAGGTTTTTCCCGGTCAGGCCGTGGCCACTTCCCAAATCTAGCACCTGACTGTAGGGGGGGATGTACTTCTCTAACCGCTGTGCAAACTCTCTCCCCCGCAGCTCCGTGTATGGCACAAAAATCCGATCAAGGATCATACTGCCGTTCGACTACGGTGCAGACCAGTACATACATTATACCATCTGCGCTCTTACGGTATTTGACAGGGCATTCCGTCTCCGCTAGATTTATTCCGTCGAGAAGATCAAGGAGGGAGAATGGATCTTGAACTAACTCCGGAGCAGCAGATGATCAAAAAGACCCTTCATGAATTTACCGACGAGGTTATCATCCCCCAGGCACGGGAGAACGACCGTCAAGAGCGGTTTCCGAAAGATATAATCAACCAATTAGGGGAAATGGGGTTCAGCGGCGCTCCTCTCCCCCAGGAATATGGAGGGATGGGGCTGGATTATATTGGGGAGGCCATCCTCTTTGAGGAAATCGGCCGCGGAGATTCTTCGGTGCGAACTTGCCTTTCCGTGCAGATCTCCCTGGTAGAACTGCCCATCCTGCGCTGGGGGACAAAAGAGCAAAAGAAGAAACATCTGCCCCGTCTGGCCAAGGCTGAGATTCTGGGCTGCTTCGGGCTCACCGAACCCGGGGCAGGGAGCGACCCGGCAAGTATCCTCACCTCGGCCCAGCCCAAGGATGGAGGCTGGATACTCAATGGGACCAAAACCTGGATCTCCAATGGGGGAGTGGCGGATCTGGCTCTCATCTTTGCCCAAACCGACCTCCAGAAGAAACACAGAGGGATCGCCGCCTTTCTAGTGGAGAAGGGAACCAAGGGCTTTTCGACCCAAGACATCAAAGGCAAGCTGGGGTTGCGGGCCTCTAACACCGCAGAGCTGATCTTGGAGAATGTCTGGATCCCCGAGGAAAACCTCCTGGGCAAAGTGGGAGAGGGATTCAATATTGCCTTGGGCAGCCTGGATAACGGCCGCTATGGAGTTGCAGCGGGATGCGTGGGCATCGGCCAGGCGTGTATTGAAGCCTCAGTAAAATATGCCAAGGAGCGACACCAGTTTGGAAAACCTATCGGTAGCTTCCAGTTAGTGCAGGAGATGATTGTCGATATGGTGGTGGAGACCGAAGCGGCTCGGCTTTTGGTGTGGCGAGCCGGCCACCTCAAAAATCAGGGGAGGCCGTCCACGGTGGAAACCTCCATTGCCAAACTTTTCGCCTCTGAGGCGGCGATTCGCGCCGCCAATGCCGCCATCCAGATCCATGGGGGTTACGGCTACTCCGACGAGTACCCAGTGGAGAGATACCTCCGAGATGCACGGGTAGCCACTATCTACGAAGGCACTTCCCAGATCCAGAAACTGATCATCGGCCGCCACTACACCGGGCTGGACGCTTTTGGGGGAGGATAATCCTCAGAGATCCGCTGTGGCCCAATTGACAAAAATTGCGGCGCTTTAGGAAAAACTGGCGGAATAAAAGTCCGCCGCTATTTTCATACCAAGGCCGAGAGTCAAGACCAGATCTACCTCCTTATATGTCCGGGGCAAAGTGGAGGAGGTGGGCTACAACTGGTCGTCGGGTTTCTAGCTGTTGAAACCTTGCTTGCTGTTTACGAGGATGCTTTACTACCGATCCAGCCAGGGACATAAAAGACGATCAGACCTAACACTGTAGCCAAGACGCTGAGTATGAGGCCTAACCCGGCGTTGAGGATCTCGCTGTCAAACCCCTGACTAACTCCGATAGCCAGCAAGACGGCAAGAGGAAGCAATGCGCCGAGGGCGGGAAATCCTAGTCGAGCCAGGAATTTCTTGGAGCGGATTGCCTGACGAAGCAATAAGGCTAGTGCCCAATCAGAAACACGCCGAGTGTTATCCCTAGCCACAAAAAGATGACGGATATTGGCATTGCACCACGACCTATCGCAAGAGCGATAGTACCTGCAACCTGCCCACCGACTGCTTGCAGCAGGATAGTAATAAT
>JACPPX010000107.1 GCA_016190785.1 Chloroflexota bacterium | reverse complement strand
TTGCTCTATGGTCCCGGAAAAGTTGGCGTTTTCCCGGTCCATCTTGTTGATGAAAACCAGCCGGGGCAATGACTGTTCATCAGCGTATTGCCAAACTAGTTCTGTTCCAACTTCTACTCCCGCTGCCGCGTCCAAGATGATCACTGCGCCATCGGCAACTCGCACCGCCCCTTTGACCTCCCCCACAAAGTCAGCATAACCTGGGGTATCCAGGACATTGGCCTTGTGCTCCCGCCACTCTACGGGGAGAAGGGAGGTGTTGACGGAAATCTGGCGGCGGACCTCCTCTGGGTCATAATCGGATACGGTGTTCCCTTCCTGGACTCGGCCCAGCCTCTTGATCGCCCCGCTATGGAAGAGAAGAGCCTCGCCCAGGCTGGTCTTTCCCGACCCGCCGTGGCCGAGGAGGACAACACTGCGGAGTTTGGCTATAGGGTACTCTTTCACTATCGCCTCCAAAAGCCAGATTTTAGGCTAAGCCCCACACTCTGTCAATTTGAGATAAGCATTGAAATTGGATATGACGCAGATTATAATCGCCAATTATGTTGGCAGATATAAGGGAGACTCCCCAGACCCGGGAATTCCGGGAGTTGATTTTCGACCTCTACGGTTTCACTCCGGAGGCCCAAGAGCATATCCGCCGCAATTCTAGAATCGTGGTCAACGAGGCGGATCCGGTCAAGGCCGGTTATTGGTATGCGGATAAGCGGATAGTGTATTTGACCAGTTTTGGTCACGAGGCGGCAGTGCATGAACTCTCTCATGTATGGTGGCATGATCTGCGGCTCAAGGATCGCACCCTCCGCGAAGAACTAGTCCGCGATCTTGTGCGGGTCTCAGATATGGATCCACAAGAAGAACCAAAAAATGCCCCGGCCATCAAATTCTCCCTAGAGTATGTGTATGGCATTCCGGAGAGGGGCTGGAAAGGGATGCTAGCCAATGCCCATTACAACGATGGGCCGATGCCTCAAAATGTTCATCACTTAACTCCAGAGGATTTTGAGGACAGAGTCAATGACTGGGAAATCTACGCTGGATTCTCCAGCTGGACCATGGGCCGCTTCCGGGATGGGCCAAGACATCTGCCCGAATTCATGTGGCGCTATTTTGAGCCGCAGTTCAAGGGAATAATAAAAGCCGTCCCTTACTATGAGGGCGGCCACTTCTAGGAATTGGATATGGCCCTTTTGACCGATGCCGAGGTAGAGGAGAATTTGAAGGCTTTGCCGGGCTGGACGAGGCGAGGGCCGGCCATCGCCAAAAAGTACCGCCTGCCTTCTTTCCGTGAGGCGATTGCCTTTGTGAACCGGGTAGCGGATCTAGCTGAGGCCGCTGACCACCACCCGGACATGGCCATTAACTGGCGCAATGTCACTATCAGTCTTATCACCTACAGCGAGGGAGGGCTGACCGAAAAGGACTTTAACCTGGCCAAGCAAGTGGAAGGGGCAGCCATCAGCAAGGAATGAGGCAGTAATTCCTCGACCCACTTGCCGATCATTGTAGAATAAATACGGAGGGATAACAATGGCTGAAGATGCCTATTCGCAAACGGTAATGCAAGCCGTGGAGAAAGTTGCCCCGGCGGTGGTACGGGTAAATGTCACCCGCGGCGGAGGGCTGCGTACCTGGTGGGGGGTAGTGCCCTTCCAGCAAGAAGGTGCGGCTTCGGGGGTGATCATTTCTTCGGATGGCCACATCCTAACCAACAGTCATGTGGTGCACGGCTTCTCAGAATTAGAAGTGTTTCTACCCGATGGCCGAGTCCTTCCCGCCAAGCTGGTGGGTGACGATGCGGATACGGATCTGGCGGTGATCGATGTTGAGGGGGAGAATCTTCCGGTAGCCGAATTGGGGGATTCTGATACCTTAAAACCGGGGCAATTAGTCATCGCCATCGGCAACTCCTTGGGCGCCCTACAAGCCTCGGTTACTGCGGGAGTAGTCAGTGCCGTGGGGAGATCTTTGCCCTCCCGCACTGGGCGAACGATTGAAAATATCATCCAGACTGACGCCGCCCTCAACCCCGGGAACTCCGGCGGCCCTTTAGTGGACGCTCAGGGAAAAGTGGTGGGGATTAACACTGCCATCATCCTCTTTGCCCAGGGTATATCTTTCGCCATCCCCATTAACACCGCAAAGTGGGTAGCGGAGTTACTCACCAAAGAGGGGAAGGTTAGGCGAGCTTATTTGGGTCTGGCGGTGCAGCTCGCTGGGCTTAACCCCCGTTTCGTAAAACATCACAATCTCTCCTCCGAGGTTGGAGTGATGGTGCGAGGTGTGGGCCGAGGCACTGGGGCGGAAAAAGCCGGCATCCAGCCGGGAGACATCATCGCCGGCTTAGACGGGCAAACGGTGAAGAGTGTGGACGATCTGCACCGTGCCCTCTCCAAGGTCAAAGTAGGCCAGGAGGTGGAGCTCATCGTACTGCGCGATGAGGATCGACTGAAACTCAAGACCCGCACCGGGGAGAGCCCTGCAGTAGAATAATAGAGCCTCGCCTGTTGGCTCATTTATGCTAAATTCCTTCTGCTAGGATAGTCATGCTGGGCCTGGATTAGAAATCCGGGCCCGGAATTTAGTTGGTGATGTGTCTATTATTGGGCGGTGGTATAATAAAAACCCATGGCCGAGAAAGTAACTCCACGCTCCGAAGACTATGCCAAGTGGTACACCGAAGTGGTGCAGCGAGCAGAACTCGCGGACTACGCCCCAGTGCGGGGGTCGATGGTTATCCGCCCCTACGGCTACGCTCTGTGGGAGAACATCCAGCGTGGGCTGGATAACATGTTCAAGGCCATCGGTGTCCAAAACGCCTACTTTCCCCTCCTCATCCCCCACTCCTTTATTGCCAAAGAAGCCGAACATGTGGCCGGGTTTGCCCCGGAACTGGTGGTGGTCACCCATGGCGGCGGCAAGGAATTAGAGGAACCACTGGTCATCCGTCCCACCTCAGAGACGGTCATGTATTCAATGTATGCCCAATGGATCCAGTCCTGGCGGGACCTGCCTTTGAAGATCAATCAGTGGTGCAATGTCGTGCGCTGGGAACTACGCACCAGACTATTTTTGAGAACTTTGGAGTTTCTGTGGCAGGAAGGGCACAATGCCTTCGCCACCGCCGAAGAGTCAGAAGAAGATGCGCGACGGATGTTGGGGGTCTATCAAGATTTTATTGAGAACTGGACCGCCATCCCGGTTGTCGCCGGAAAGAAGACGGAATCACAGAAATTTCCGGGAGCGGTGAATACCTACACTTTAGAAGCAATGATGGGGGATCGACGCGCTCTCCAATGCTGTACCTCCCATAACCTAGGCCAGAACTTCTCCAAGCCCTTCAATGTCCAGTATTTGGATAAAAGCAACCAACTCCAGTATGTGTGGCAGACCAGCTGGGGGCTGAGCACGCGGATGGTGGGAGCAATAGTCATGGCCCACGGCGATGATCAGGGCCTAAGCCTGCCTCCCCGCCTCGCCCCCACCCAGGTGGTAATCGTCCCCATCTGGAAGAGCGATGCCGAGAAGGCACAGGTTTTGGCCAATGCCCAGCAACTTGTAGCGAGTCTGGGTAAAGACCTCCGCCATCGTCTCGATAATCGTGAGGAGTATTCTCCGGGCTGGAAATTCAACGAGTGGGAAATGCGGGGGGTGCCCCTGCGAATAGAGATCGGGCCGCGGGATGTGGAAAAGAAGCAAGTGGTGCTTGTGCGCCGCGATACCGGCGAGAAAACCACGGTTCCCCAAAACGGCCTCCAGGACAAAGTCGTCGCACTCCTCGACGAGGTGCAGAGCAACCTATATGCCCGGGCCAAGGCTTTTCTGGAGGAGAACTCGCACCAACTCGATTCATACGCCGATTTCAAGCAGGTTATCGAAGAGAAGGGCGGATTTATCTGGGCCCACTGGTGCGGCTCGTCGGAGTGCGAGGCCAAGATCAAAGAAGAGACCACGGCCACCATCCGCGCCATCCCCTTTGACCACGAAGGTGAATCAGGGAAATGTGTCTACGACGGCCGGCCTTCAAGGGGTCGGGTGGTCTTCGCTAAGGCCTATTAGCAAGGGCCTTGTAAAGGGGGACCTTATGGATGAGCAAGAGATTATCGAGATAGTGAAAGAAGTCGCCCAGGGGTGGAATACCCAGGATCTTCACTTGTGGGAGAAAAACTGCAACCCGGAGATTCTTGTTTTCGAGGGAGGTCGGGTAAACCGGGGATGGGAGGACTTTAGGGATAACAACCTAAAAAGCGGCTGGAGCAGGCGAGTTATCTCAAAATATCACTGGGATACTGACACCATTGATATCTACCTGGAAGGCAGTCTGGCAAGGGCAGTTTCCATCGGCAGTTACTGGTTCCTAAATGCAGAGGGCAAGAAATTTTCTGGGCCCTACATTGAGTCCTTCCTCCTGCGCAAGCAGGATAGCGGTTGGAAAATTATTCAGATGCATGGTAGTGGTGACATTAAGCCGGTAGAATAACTCCCAGGCCTGCTTATGCTGCGTAATGCGTTGCAGATATTTTTCCCCGGACTCGAGGTGCGGTGGCCCCGCACCTTTGCTGCGCTTAGCGTCCGCAATTATCGTCTCTTCTTCTTTGGCCAACTTATTTCGCTAACTGGGACCTGGATGCAGTCTATCGCCCAGTCCTGGCTAGTGTACCGGCTCACCGGTTCCCCGTTGGCTCTGGGGGTGGTGGGGTTCTTCGGCTCGGTTCCGGTACTCTTATTTTCGCTTTGGGGAGGCGTACTCGCCGACCGGTTACCAAAACGCAACATTTTGGTGATTGCCCAAACCGGCCTCATGCTCCAGGCCTTTGTCCTGGGCGGGCTTACCCTCACTGGCCTAGTCCAGGTTTGGCACATAATGCTTTTGGCTCTCATTTTAGGCAGCATCAACTCCATCGAGATGCCCACCCGCCAGGCTTTTGTGGTGGAGATGGTGGGTAAAGATAAATTGACCAACGCCATCGCCCTAAACTCCAGCCTCTTCAATGCTACACGGATCATAGGACCCGCAGTTGCCGGGGTGCTGGTGGCGACTTTAGGGGAAGGCCCGGCCTTCTTCATCAATGGTGTCAGTTTCCTGGCGGTAATCTTTGGCCTCCTGCTAATGCGTATGGAGGAGGTCCCTTCACCTAATCGCCAGGCATCGGGCTGGGACAATTTGCGGGAAGGTTTAGGCTATACCTTCCGCCACCCCTCAATTCTTACCCTGGTGGCCCTTATGTCCGTGTCAAGTTTGTTGGTCATGCCTTATGCCTTTTTGATGCCAATATTTGCCAAGGATATTTTGATGGTGGGAGCCCCGGGGCTAGGGATGCTGATGGCTGCAGCCGGGGTAGGGGCTTTGATCGGAGCCCTTTTCCTGGCTTCTTTAGGGGATTTCCAGAACAAAGGCTTGATGTTGACCGTCGGCAACCTTCTCTATCCCACCCTAATCTTGGTTTTTTCTTTCTCTCGCTCATTTCCGCTTTCTCTCCTTATTCTGGTCGGGGCGGGATGGGCGATGGTGACTCAGAACGCCACGGCCAATACTTTGTTGCAAACCATTGTCCCCGACCATCTCCGCGGCCGGGTGATGAGTGGATTTGTCCTGACTTTTGTGGGGATGATGCCCCTCGGCACCCTGCAAGCGGGATTCATCGCCAACTTGTTTGGAGCCCCGCTGGCCCTGGGCTTGGGGGCTCTCCTGGCGCTAGCCTTTTCCATCTTTATCTTCTTCTCCCGACCTCAACTCCGCCAACTCTCCTAGTTACGCAAGTACCATTGCCCTGGAACGCAGCCTAGGCTAGAATCTAAGTTAGCCCATTCTAGCAACGACAATTTCATTTAGGTCACGGACCGGTTGGTAGTTGGGAGTTATTTATGGCTTATATGATCGAGACCGAGGGGCTTACTAAGCGCTTCGGAGAAATCACTGCGGTCGACGGCCTATCCCTGAAAGTTGCCGAAGGGGAGATACTGGCCCTCCTCGGTCCCAACGGGGCAGGGAAGACAACTACCGTGCGGCTGCTATCCTCCATCCTGCGGCCCGATGCCGGATGGGCGAAAATCGCCGGGCACGATGTGGTGGAGGAGGGGCAGGTTATCCGCCGCAAAGTTGGGCTGCTCACCGAGTTCCCCGGCCTCTACCTGCGCATGCCCGCCCTGGATTACCTCACCTTTTTTGGTGAGTCTTATGGATTAGCCCGGGAAGAGGTCAAGAGCCGGGCCCTAAGGCTGCTGAAAGACTTTGGAATGGAGGCGGAGAGCAAAAAGCCTCTCTCCACTTTCTCCAAAGGGATGCGCCAAAAAGTAGCCCTGCTACGGGCTTTGATCCACGACCCTCCAATACTCTTTCTGGATGAACCAACCTCGGCCATGGATCCGCACAGCGCAAAAATGGTGCGGGACACTATCCGCGAACTAGGGCATGATCGAAGAACCATCCTTCTTTGCACCCATAACCTGACCGAAGCCGAATATCTGGCCGATCGCCTGGCCATCATCAACCATGGGCGGATTGTGGCCCAAGGAAGGGTAGGGGAACTGAAAGGCCAACTCCTGGGCCCGCCCCTCCTTGAGCTCCGGCTTGCCCGGCCCTTGGATGGGCTCCTCTCCGTGGTCCACGAACTGGTGGAGGTGGAGAGCGGAGATGCTACTTGGATCCGATACCGCACTCCGGATCCTCAATCAACCAATCCCATCCTCCTACGGCGGCTAGCGCAAGAAGGGGCGGAAGTGGTAACCCTAAGTGAGGTCTCCTCCAGCCTGGAAGAGGTTTATTTGCGGATCATAGGTCAAAAAAGATGAGGAGTGAGGTTTTACACCAGTCAGCGTGGGCTCTGCACGGGGCGCGGACCGCGCTTATTATCCGCCGCGAAGTCCGCGATTCGCTGCGCGACTGGCGGATCCTGGGACCTATCTTCGTCCTCACCGCAATTTTCCCGTGGCTGATGAGTTTTGCCTCGCAGGTAGCAGCCAAATTCGCGGTGGACTATGGGGTGGCGGATAACGCCGCCACAATCTTGCAACAATTAGTCCCCTTCTCGCTTTTGATTGTTGGTTTCTTCCCCATCTCCTTCTCCTTGGTTATTGCCTTGGAGACTTTTGTTGGGGAAAGAGAACGTAATACCCTGGAGCCGCTTCTGGCTACTCCCATAACCGATCAGGAGCTCTATTTCGGGAAACTGGTGGCTGCCATCTCCATCCCCCTGGCTGCCAGTTACCTTGGCCTTTTCTTACACCTGGGCAGCCTGGTCTTAACCACCACTTATCGTATCCCAGTCGAGGCCTTGATCCAGGTTTTGATCCTCACTACCCTGGAAGCCATGGTCATGGTTGCCGGGGCGGTGGTGGTTTCCAGCCACACCACCAGTGTCCGTGCCGCCAACCTCTTGGCCAGCTTTATCATTATCCCCGTAGCCCTCCTCATCCAAGCCGAGGCAGTGCTCCTCTTCTGGGAGAGGTATCCCAGCCTATGGATGCTGATCCTGCTGCTGGTGGTGGTCACCGTCATCCTGGTGCGCACCGGGACCCGTATCTTCAACCGTGAGGAGATCCTGGCCCGGGAATTCGATACCCTGAATCTGCGGGGCGCTTGGCAAAACATCATTAAAATGTGGTCCACTTCACCGAGCAGTGTGCCGGGTTCCTATCCCAAGACCAGCCCCTCGCTTCCCTCTCTGGCCGCGCTATATCGGGAGCATATTCCTGCGATTATTGCCAAAAATCGCATCGCTTTGGCCCTCTCGATTTTGGTCATGCTGAGCGGCATATTTTTGGGGTGGTGGATTGCGCAAGCGTATCCCTTGCCCCAAGGGAAAATAGTGCTAAATGGTTTCCTCACCAGTCGTTTCACCAGCGAGTGGCCGGAGCTTACTATCCTCCCCTCGGCCGCATCGTGGTGGATCTTTTTCCACAATGGGCGAGCCCTCTTGGTCATGGCCGGCCTGGCCCTCTTCTCCTTTGGGGCAGCCCCATTACTCCTCGTCCTGCCCACGATGGGGATAATCGGTTTCTTTGCCGGCCAAGCCGCCAACCTAGGGTACAACCCGCTCATGGTGTTGGCTACCTTTGTCCTACCCCATGGCCTTTTTGAACTCCCCGCCGCTTGGCTGGCGATTGGTTTTGCCCTGCAAATTGGATTGGCCCTAATGTCCCCGGCCAAGGGCCAGACAGTGGGGCAGGGGGTGCTGCTGGCCAGTGTAAACTTTGCCAAGGTTTTCTTGGTTGTGGTATTACCCCTCCTTCTAATTGCCTCTGTGGTCGAGACGGGGATAACTCCCCAAATAGTGGCCAACTTCCTCAAAATTTCAGGCCAGTAAAATAATTCCCGCAATTTCGGGGCCAGGCGAGCCATTTATTATTTCCCCACCCGCTAGGGCAAATGATATAATCCCTTTGCGCCAAGACTTGGTGAGAGAGTTATGGCCCGGATAAAAAGCAAGAGAGAAGTCAAAGAGCGGATCGCGGCTCTCCGCCGCCTGGTCAACTATCATAACTACCGCTACCATGTCCTCAACCAGCCGGAGATCTCCGACCCTGAGTATGATGCCCTCTACCGGGAACTGGTCGAACTGGAAGAAACCTACCCGGATTTAGTTACCCCTGATTCTCCCACCCAGCGTGCTGGTGCCCCCCCCTTGCCCGAATTTGGGGAAGTGCAGCATCGGGTGCCAATGCTCAGCCTGGACAACGTTTTCAATCAAGAAGATTTATTAGCCTGGCAGAAACGCATTAAACGCCTCCTTCCCGGCGAAAAGACTGAATATGTGCTGGAGCCCAAAGTCGATGGCCTGGCAGTCTCCCTTACCTACGAGAATGGG
>JACPPX010000098.1 GCA_016190785.1 Chloroflexota bacterium | reverse complement strand
TTGTATCGCCAGTGCTGATCATCCTGGCCTATTTTCAGTATCACGGCGCCTTGTACGAAATGTTTGAAGGGTCTGTTCTCTTTAATCTCTTTTTTCTCGACAGGGGAATTACGTTGATTGCTAGTTTTTCCCGTGCGGTAGATGTTGTTTTCACCACCTACCGCACTATGTTAATACCCATTCTCATTGGTTTCCTTCAACTCGGATATATATATAAAATGAGGAGATCGCAGTATCCTTCTTCTCAAGCAATGCTGGCGGGTGACGCATTTGCATCGCTATTTCTTTCTTTCCCCGCCCCTCTCATATGGTCCGTGTTTGATTTCCAGAGGAATCCCGATTTCTTCATTTTTCTTCCCTACGCCGCTCTGGGTTTCGGCCATTTTCTCGACCTTGCAGTGCTGGGTCTATATAGACAGAAGGGAGGGGGGTTCCTGAGTGTTGGTTTAGCGCTGAGCCTTCTTTTGCTGGCAGGTGCTCAAGGAGCGAATAAACGAGAATCGGGTTTGGAGACGCAGAGACAATCGGTTTTAGAGATTGAGCGCAGGTTCGGGCCCGATATTAGAGTAGCATCTATTGGGGCCCCGCAAGTCATGGTGCTTTTGCACCGGGTTAATCCCAACCGTTACCTGTTCATTTATAATGGCGTGGACCGGCTGATTGCGGCCAATACCCAGGGAGGATTTGAGGGATGGATCCGGGAATTGGAGACCTACTCCCCAGATCTGGTAGCCTTTGGCCCGACCCGGGGGTTTTATATTCCTTTGCTTTTGGAATGGCTGGAGGAGAATTATCACCAGGTGGAGATAGGCCCTTGGCTTTTTTGGGTAAGAAACTCTGATGCCACTTAGTCACAATCTGTCCAGTCGGCTTCAGGAAATTGACCAGGCCGAGAGAGATGTGATCTGCTTGCTTCTTCTTTTCACTTTGTTGATGGTCAGTGGATGTGCTTTCTCTCCGGCCCCCCCAATTGCCCAACCAGAGGTTACTGTAAATCCTTTACCAGATTCCTCCCCAACCTCTGCCGCTACACGCCTTACCCAGCCAAGTCCCACACCAATTCCATCCCCCACCCCAATTCCCATTCCCGAACCAGATCCGGGGGGCATCATTTTTGTATCCGACCGGGATGGAGACGATGAGGTCTATCTTGTGGACGAGCCGGGCAAAGACCCTATACCCCTCACCCAAAATGAGGCTAGCGATGTCCTCCCCACCTGGTCCCCAGATGGAGAAATGGTTGCTTTTACTTCCACCCGCGATGGCTCCCACGAAGTTTATATTATGAATGCCGATGGCTCAGGCCAGACCCGCCTCACCAACAACGAGGGCTATGATGGCTACCCGGCTTGGTCCCCGGATGGTGAGAAGATCGCCTTTGCCTCCCACCGTGGAGAGAACCTGGAGATTTATGTGATGGCTGCCGATGGCTCAGATCTGACTCGGCTGACCAATGCCTCCGGGCAGGATGCTTTTCCCTCCTGGTCGCCGGATGGTGAGAAGATCGTTTTCGCTTCGGATCGTGATGGAGACTTTGAAATCTACATCATGAATTCCGATGGGGGCGGATTGGTGCAACTGACCGATAACCTAGTGGTGGATGAGTGTCCGGATTGGTCCCCGGATGGCAAGAGAATAGTTTTTCAGACCAGCCGGGACGGAAACCATGAAATCTACATTATGAATGTCGATGGCTCTGTACTAGTTAATCTCTCGGATGACCCCGCTTATGATGGCTACCCCGAATGGTCCCCGGATGGGGAGTGGATCGTTTTCCAATCCGATCGCTCCGGTGACCACGAGCTCTACATTATGGGGGCTGATGGCACGGGGTTGATCCAGGTCACCGACGATCCGGCACGGGACGGATTCCCCGATTGGTTGGCGGTGGAATGAGGGTTTCCATGGACTCTAGCCACATCTATGATAATATCTATCGAACCCAACAGGAGAGGGGAAAAGATATTATGCCAAAATCGGCGTGGAAATTGGCAGCCATAATCGGGGCCCTACTGGTGAACGCTTGCTCGCCCTCCCCAGCAGTTACTCCCTCACCTGCTCCAATATCCTTCCGTATCGCCTTTATGTCTAACCGTGACGGAAACCGGGAAATCTATATCATGGATAGCGATGGCTCGAATATCCGACGACTAACCGAAGATCCCCGCGATGATTTTATTCCCGCCTGGGCTCCGGATGGCCAAAGGTTAGCCTTCGTTTCCAACCGCGGCCCGGACCGGGATGCGGAGATATATGTGGTCAACGCCGATGGCTCTGGGCTGGTCCAGTTAACTGATAATGTGGAATTCGATGCCTATCCCAGTTGGTCGCCCGACGGTCAGAAGATAGCTTTCCTCTCCCTACGCACGGGGAATTATGAGCTATATGTATTGAATGCCGACGGCAGCGGGGTCCTCCAGCTGACTAACGATCCCCGCACTGACTGGCGACCGGAGTGGTCTCCGGATGGGGAACACATATTGTTCCAATCGGACCGCGACGGGGATTTCGAAATCTATATGATCAATGTTGATGGCACCGGCTTGGTGCAACTGACTGATAATCCGGCGGTGGATGAGTGTCCCGGCTGGTCCCCCGATGGCCAACAAATAGTTTTTGAGACCGATCGCGACGGGAATCAAGAAGTGTATATCATGAATGCCGATGGCTCGGGAGTGGTGAACCTCACCAACAATCCCGCCGCCGACTCTTACCCAGCCTGGGCCCCCGACGGAAGAATTGTTTTCGCCTCCGATCGGGAGGGACAGAACGAGCTATACATGATGGAGGCCGATGGCTCGAATATCCAACGCCTGACTGATAATGAGGCTGATGATAATTTCCCCGCCCGCTGGGCATTTGCCTCGGCGGGTTGAAAGAGGCATAATCCCATAGGTGTGGAGAGGTGCGAGAGCCTGGTTGAATCGGCGCGCCTGGAGAGCGCGTGTCCCGAATTATCGGGACCGTGGGTTCAAATCCCACCCTCTCCGCCTTCGCTCGCCGAAGCGAGCTACAGCAGACAAAGGCCGATTAAATATCGAGTGAGCATCCAACAGAACAGAAAAGAAACTCTCCAAAAATTATGGAGCCACTAAAGACTTGGCGGCGGAAAAAGCCATAACCCAGCCCTGGGTTGATGAAGGACCAGCCCCTCGCCCAATGACCTTGTCGCAGCGGGGTTGGCTGACCTGGCCCATGGGTGCGATTCTGGTCATAGCTATGGTTTGGGGCTATTTTGCTACCCAGCGCTGGGTGCAGATCGTTATCGATGGCCAAAGGCTTACCCTAAAAACCCACCAGACCAGTGTCGCCGGGCTTCTTGCAGAGATAGGCTTGGCCCTTGGCCCGGAAGACACTGTTCTCCCTCGGCTGGAGGCGTATCTGGAAGGGCAAGAGATTGTAGTAGATCGGGCCCGGCCGGTGGTCCTTAATGTTGACCACAGAACAATTGCCCTTTCCACCCACGCAGATACAGTAGGAGAGATCCTGCAAGAAGCAGGCATTGCCCTGCAACTCGGGGACCTGGTCTTTATCGATGGCCAGGAGGTTGGGGAAGAAAGCCCACTCCCAGCCATCAATTTTGGTTCTGGGCTAACCGTCTCGCCGGTGAAATTCGAGATACTTCGCTCGCTAGCCCTCCAGGTATTTGACGGCGGAGTACCCCAGCAGCTGGAGACTCTATCTCCCACGGTGGGCCAGGCCCTCTGGGAATCAGGCATTCCTGTTTTCCAGGGCGATTTGGTGCAGCCCGCGCTGCAGACTCCCCTCTCCAACGGAATGCGGGTTTATATCCAGCGGGCTACCCCACTAACCATCTGGGCTGATGGCCGGCGCATCCTCACCCTGACCCAGGGCCAGACCATTGGCGAGGCCCTAGCCGGAGAATTCGTATTCTTAACCGGCAAAGACTATACCATCCCTGCCCCGGACACTTACGTATCGGAGGATCTCCAAGTGCAGGTGGTGCGGGTCCAGGAAAAATTTGTGTTGGAGGAGGAGCCCATACCTTACGATACGCGGTGGCAGCCCGACCCGGAGAGGGAGCTGGACCAGTGGCAGATTGTGGTCGCTGGCCAACCGGGGCTCACCCGCCGCATCGTGCGCGAGGTTTATGAGAACGGAGAACTCAAACAGAGGATTACCGAGCGACAATGGGTAGAAACCACACCCACTACTCAGGTCACGGCTTATGGCACAAAGATTGTGCTTCGCGAACTGGAAACCTCCGAAGGGGTAATCCGCTATTGGCGGAAGATTCGCATGCTGGCAACTTCTTATACTGCTGCTACCTCTGGCAAATCCCGTGATCACCCGGCCTATGGCATCACCCGCTTGGGATGGGTGGCCACCAAGGGGGTGATTGCCGTCGATCCCCGCGTCATCCTCCTGGGGACCAAGATGTATGTCCCCGGCTACGGATTGGGGACGGCAGCGGATACTGGGGGGGCGATATTGGGCAAGCGCATCGACCTGGCCTACGATGAAAGTAATCTAGTCCTCTGGTATAAGTGGGTGGAGGTGTATCTCTTGGAGCCGGTTCCGCCACTTGACGAGATCCCATTGGTCCTGCCCACTTATCCCCAAGAGAGAAGGTAATCTATAATTCTATCCTCCCTCCCCGAGAGAAATTTGCCGTCAGCCAGGGAGTTTCTCTCTCCCGTCCGCATTTTGAAGGAACATGGCCTCCGCCCCAAGAAAGGGCTGGGCCAGAATTTCTTGGTCAATCCCGGACTGCTGGACACTATCCTCGCTACCGGCGAGCTATCCCCCTCGGACACGGTTCTGGAAGTAGGGGCCGGGGTGGGGACCCTGACCCAGGGTTTGGCTTCGGCGGCGGGGAAGGTGATCGCTGTGGAATTGGATGCAAAGTTGATTCCCATCCTGCGTCAGAATCTCGCGGGGTGGGGAAATGTTCAAATCGTAGAAGGGGACATATTGAAGTTAGGATTGACGAAATTGGTCCCGGGGGCATACAAATTAGTGGGCAATTTGCCCTATTATTTGACTTCCCACCTTCTGCGCCATTTTTTGGAAGTGAAAAACAAGCCTCGACTTATGGTGCTTACTATGCAACGCGAGGTGGCAGAAAGGATTGTCGCCCCGCCCGGAGAAATGAGCATTCTGGCGGTGAGCGTCCAATTCTATAGCCAGCCCCGGATCGTAACCCGGGTTCCCCGCGGGGCTTTCTATCCTCCGCCCAAAGTGACCTCGGCAGTGGTGCGCATCGAAGTGGACAAGAATGCCTGGCCCAAGGTCGGGGATCGAGATGAATTCTTTCGCCTAGTGCGAGCCGGATTTGCCCAGCGCCGCAAATATCTGCGCAATTCCCTGGGCCATGAGCTGAGAATAGCCGGCGAAGAGGCCGCCGGACTTTTGGCTGCATCCGGGCTTGCGGAAAAAGTGCGGGCTCAGGATTTGAGAGTTGGCGATTGGGTGAAGCTTTATGGAGAGTGGCAAAGAATAAAGAGCAAAGGAGAGGGATGATACTAACCATCATTGCTTTCATAGCCGTGCTCAGTCTCTTGGTTTTTGTCCACGAGTTGGGCCATTTTCTCCTGGCCAAGCGGGCCGGGGTGCCGGTCGAGGAATTTGGCTTTGGCTTTCCTCCCCGGCTTCTGGTCCTCGGCCGCCACAGAGAGACTATCTTCACCATAAATGCCATCCCCCTCGGCGGGTTTGTGCGTATGCCGGGGGAAAATGACCCTTACCTCCCCGGGGGCTTTGCCAGCCAGAGCCCTGCCGCCCGGGCTTCCATCCTCGTGGCCGGGGCGGGGATGAATCTTCTCCTGGCAATATTTCTTTTCGGGCTCTCCGCCTTTATTGGCGAGCCGGTCCCGGCCACCACCGAGGTGGTGATTACGGAGGTGGCTCCCGGCTCCCCCGCCGAGTCCGCAGGTCTCCAACCTGGGGATACCATCTTGGCCCTCAATGGCCAAGAGATAGAAGATAGCCAAGATTTGGTGGATTTGACCGAGGATAAACTAGGGCAAGAAGTTGTCTTAACCGTGCGGCGGGGCGAGGAGACTCTCGATCTTGCTTTGACCCCTCGCCCCAACCCTCCGCCCGGAGAGGGGCCGATGGGGATTGCGGTGGAGACGGTGGTCATCAGCACTAAGTTGGAGAGCCACCCTATTTGGGAAGCGATTCCACTGGGAGTGGAGAGAACTCTGCGGGCATTATGGGTGATTATCCGCGGCATAATTTTGATGGTGCAAGGCTTGATTGCCCCGGAGCTGGCCGGGCCGATCGGCATCGCTCAGATCACGGGGGAGGTGGCGCAGATGGGACTACCCTTCCTCATCCAATTCACTGCCTTTCTCAGCGTGAACTTGGCTCTCCTCAATCTATTGCCCTTCCCTGGCCTCGACGGAGGTCGATTGGCTTTTGTGCTGGTGGAGATTCTGCGCGGGGGAAAAAGAATGGATCCGCAGCGGGAGGGTTTAATTCACTTTATCGGGATCGCCATCCTTCTCGGCCTGGTGATAATCGTTTCTTATTTTGACATCCTGCGGGTCACCAGCGGCTGATTGACAGTGTAGGGGAGGTTGGGGAAAATTCCGCAGGGTGCGCGAAATTCCCCAATGAAAAATATTTGTTGAGCATGGAAAAATACGCATTGAAATCCGGAGATTGTATAAATCCACAAGAGTGCGAATGATCTAGGAAGAAGGGTGTCGAGCATAGGCCGGGTTATACAGAACACTTGTTCTATATTATACGCAAAAGGGGAGGGTCTTGTCAAGTGGGGGAGCCGCATCGGGGATGACCTCTGGCGCGGATCATAGTAGGGAAGGGGCCGAGGAAGGGTAGTAGGTTCGCCAGGGTAGAGGTGGAATAGCGATTACAATTGGTGTCTAACTTCTTCCCCCCCCTCTGTCGGGGTCAGAACGACAAAGCGTTCGGGCGGGCACAGGCCTCCGCCTGCCGAGCCTCCTTCGCCAAAGTGGCTA
>JACPPX010000101.1 GCA_016190785.1 Chloroflexota bacterium | reverse complement strand
GATTTAGACCACGCGTCCATGAAAAAAATTCCCTCCTTTGCCCTCCTTGCCATCTTCCTTACCGCCTGTTCTTCTCTTTTTACTCCAAGTCCCACCCCCACTCCCACCCGTACCCCATTTCCCTCACCTACACCCACTCTTACCCCAGAACCCACGCCTACGCCACTGTTCGGCGGATTACTCCTCGACCAAGGGATACCCCTGATCCCCGAATCCAGAGAAGACTTAGCATCGCTGTCAACTGTGCCCCGCTATCTTCTTAATGTAGATGTGGATTGGGATTCCCTCTCCTTTCAAGGCGAAGAGAAAATCTGGCTGGTCAATAATGAGGATCTGGCCCTGGACGAAATTTACATCCGGCTTTACCCCAACGGCCACCGCATCTACGGCAACGGCTCGCTTACCGTTAGGGGAGTTAGGGTGTCTGGCCAAGAGCAGAACTTTGAGGAGGAGGTGGAGGGGAGTGCGCTGCGGGTTGCTCTTCAGCAACCCTTGGAAATAGGAGAGGCCATAGAAATAGAATTGAGTTTTGAGGGACAGGTGCCCCAGGACCCTGACGCCTACGGAATATATAATTTCACCCAAGGGATTATGGTCCTCGCCGATTGGTATCCTATTTTGGCGGTTTATGACCAAGAAGGGTGGAATTTGGACCCGGTCTACGGCTGGGGGGATGCAGTATACAGCGATGTGGCCCTCTATCAGGTGACGGTAACCGTGCCTCAAAATTTAGAGGTCATTGCCACCGGTTCCCTGGCTCAAACTGAGGAGCAGGCCGGAAAGACCTCCTATACTTTCTTGAGCGGGCCCGCTCGAGAATTCACTATGGTCTTGAGCAACGCCCTACAGACAGCCAGTCGGGAGGTGGGGGAAACCACGGTGTATTCTCATTTTCTCACTACGGATAGCGCGGCGGGCCAAGTTGCACTAGAGCACGTAGCAGCATCCCTGGCATTTTTCAATGATCATTTTGGGGTCTATCCCTATCGCGAGCTTGACATTTTGATTGTCCCAATGGAGGGGGCGGGGGGGATGGAGTATCCGGGTCTAATCCTCATCGATGAGGAAGCAGCCACCGCTCGGGTCATCGCCCACGAGGCGGCCCATCAATGGTGGTACGGGGTAGTGGGCAACGATGTCCTAGAAGAACCCTGGGTGGACGAGGCTCTGGCCACTTTCTCCTCCTTGCTCTATCTGGAAGAGGCTCTGGGCCGGGCGGCCTATAATGAGGGCCTGGCAGTGTACCGCTTCCGGTATGAAGATGCCAGTGATCTCGACCCTGGCCATTTAATCACTGATCCAGTTTCTGCATTTCCGGGGGGAGCAGGCTATTTTGGCTTCGTCTATGGCCAAGGGGCTTTGTTCTACAATGAGCTACGAAGGTTGATCGGGGATGAGCCACTTTATACCGCTTTGCAAAACTATTACACCGACTTCAAATATGGGATCGCTACCGGCGACGACTTGTTGGCCTACCTAGAAGATTATTCTAATAGAGAGTTGGATGCCCTGTATGAGGAGTGGCTCTTTACCCCTGGGGCGGAGTGATTCGATGGGCATAATATCTTCATATGAGGAAAGATGGTTACCAGGATATCGCTCCTAACCTTATTGCTGGTACTACTCGCTATGCCCTCCCTGGTTTATGCCAATTCCCTCGGCCAAGGAGGAGTGATCTTCGGTCGTGATTTCGTTGTCGAATCAAGTGAGAGAGTAGAAGGCGACGTAGTAATTTTTGGTGGAGATGTAGAGGTGCAGCACGGGGGAATGGTGGAGGGCGATCTGGCGGCTATCGGAGGAGACGTGACTATCGCCGGTGAAGTAACTGGATCACTGGTTGTTATTGGGGGAGATCTTCACTTGGCTGGGTCGGCTGAGGTAGGAGGAGACATCATTGCCCCATTTTCGGAAATAGAGCAGGAACCGGGTGCTGAGGTATGGGGTCAGGTTTTCTCCGGACGAGGGCCTCAGTTTCCCGGATTCCGCTTTAGGCAAATACTCCCCTGGCGGGAGATTTTCTTCGCCGGGATGTTTGGGGACTTTCTCCAGAGCATTCTGACTATACTAGGGATGGTCGCTCTGGGGATTCTGGCCGTAGCCCTGGTCCCTGGGCCGATGCTTACCGTACGCAAGACCCTTGTCTCCCAACTCGGCCCAAGCCTACTAGTGGGATTTCTGGCCTTTGTTCTTCTCGTCCCCGTGTCCTTTGTTCTCTTGATTATCTGCATCGGCCTATTTCTCTTGGCCGGTCTGGTCTTTGCTGCCCTCTTTGGCTGGGTCACGGTGGGACTGCTTGTCGGAGAGCGGATCCTGGAGGCAGTCCAGTACAAAGAGAAATCTCCGATTATTGCCGCAGGCCTCGGCACCTTGCTCATCACTCTCATTGCCCAGATTCCTTGCCTGGGATTCCTCATAGGACTAGGGATCGGCTCCTGGGGGCTGGGGGCCGTGCTCCTCACCCGCTTCGGCACCAGACCTTATCCCTAGACAGAGCATGCTCTCCGGCCTGGTTTGCACTCTAGCGCTGTTGGAATTTGCTGCGGCGAAGGTGCTATAATAGGCCACTTTGCCAGAAAAAAATATAAGTCTGCCAAACGAAGGCCGGGAAATAAACCCAGTATTGAGCAACCTCCTCCGCCTCGACATATCCTGGGCTTCGGCTCGGATCTGGCTGGGCCCGGCCTGGGCGGTAATCTGTGGTTCGATTGCCTCCCCAGAATGGAAGTTTACCGGAGGAGCACTCTTGGCCATGTTGCTATCCCTTTTCTTGGCCGATGGAATCTTGGGAAGTTTATGGCATCAAGTCTCAATCCTTGCCTCCGAGCTAGAAGAAGGTGAGGGAAAGAAAGGGGTTAAAAAGAGCAGGATAGCCCGCCCCCCCTACCTGCGGCCTGGTTCCTGGGGATACCGCTTGTGGGGATGGATGGGAGCAAAATGGAGTTCTTGGCAAGCCGCCGGAAACCCGACACCGCGAATCAGGGAAGGAATCTTAATCACCTCCTTTATGGCTCTGGTGCTAGGTGCTTTGTTAGCAACAGCAGTATTGATTCTGGTGGTCTTGAGCATCTTGGTGGCTTGGTGGTGGGATAGCCAAGGGGAAAAGGAGGTGTGGCTTTCCGCAACATATAGCGGTGGATTGCCCTGGCTGGTGGGTTATATGAGCATCTCGCCTTTGTCGGGAAATGTGCTCGAGGTTAAGCAATTGGCGACATTGGCGGGACCAACCTTCTGGGCAGTAGTTTATCTATTAGCCATTTTTGCTTTCAAGAAGATTGCTGGGGAACATCCGAGAAGGGGATTCCCCACACTGATCCTGGCCCAGCTAGCGGGGATGCTTGTTCTTATCCTAGCCAAGCAGCCTATCCTGGCTGGGGTATCAGGCCTCCTGCTTCTTCCCCAAATGCTTTTTCTAGGGAGATTGCCGCGGCAAAAGCAGGGAGGATGGTACCTGCAAAGGATACAAGTTTTCACCATGACCAGCATGCTGGTGGGGGCGATTGCTCTCCACGGGAGTTGAGGTGAGATATGGCTCGGGCAGCAGCAGTAAACATAGCAACTAAAGAAGCGATCACCATCGAGGAAGTAAAACGGGACGCAGAGGTGATGGCCCTCCTCGAAGCCGCTAACCAGCAACTCAAGGCCAAGGGTTTTACCGAGCATGGCCAGCGCCATGCCAGCCTGGTAGGGAACATCGCCCACAACATCTTGTCCCGGTTGGGCCACGGGGAGCGCACGGCCGAACTAGCGGAGATAGCCAGTTATCTCCATGATGTTGGGAACGCCGTGCACCGCGAGAACCACGCTCAGATCGGGGCCCTCCTCGCCAAAGGGATACTGAGTCGGCTGGGGATGGAGATAAAAGAGGTAACGGTGGTGATGGGGGCCATCGGCAATCACGAGGAAGGGCAGGGGGATCCGGTGAGCGAGGTCTCTGCCGCACTGATCATCGCCGATAAAGCCGATGTCCACCGTACCCGGGTGCAAAATCCGGATCGCTTAGCCTTCGATATCCATGACCGGGTTAACTATGCCGTCACCAAATCCTTTGTTCGGGTGGATGGGGAACAAAAGACGATTACTCTGGAACTGGAGGTTGACACCCAGATCTCTTCGGTGATGGATTACTTCGAAATTTTTACCTCGCGGATGCTAATGGCCCACAAGGCAGCAAAGTTCTTGGGATGTCAGTTTGCCCTCAGCATAAATGGGACCAAGATGCTTTAGAAAGCGGACAGAAAATCTAGAAAAATTTGGCGAATAGAATGCAAAGAACCCATACCTGCAATGACCTACGCACTACCCACATCGGCGATCGAGTAACTCTGGCCGGGTGGGTGAATCGCCGTCGAGACCACGGGGGACTGATCTTCATTGACCTCCGCGATCGCTACGGCCGCATTCAGTTGGTTTTTGATCCTTCGACCTCAAAGGAGGCCTATGCCGTTGGCGACCGCTGCCGGGCAGAATATGTCCTTAAAATCGAGGGAAAGGTGCGGGCCCGTCCCAAAGGCCAAGCCAACCCCGCTTTGGCCACGGGAGAGATCGAGGTGATGGTGGAGAAAGCGGAGATCCTCAATGAGGCCAAAACCCCACCCTTCTATGTCAGTGAGGAAGGGGAGGTGGAAGAACATCTCCGCTTCCGTTATCGCTATCTTGACCTCCGCCGCCAGGAATTGAAAGATAGGATCCTGCTCCGCCACCGTGCTGTGAATTTTATCCGCCGCTTTCTGGACGCTCGGGGGTTTGTAGAGATCGAGACCCCCATCCTCATCAAAAGCACCCCCGAAGGAGCGCGAGATTATCTGGTCCCCAGTCGGCTCCACCCCGGCCAGTTCTATGCCTTACCTCAATCGCCACAGCAACTCAAGCAATTGCTGATGGTGGCTGGTTTCGATCGCTATTATCAGATCGCCCGCTGCTTCCGCGATGAGGATTCCCGTGCCGATCGCCAGCCGGAATTCACCCAACTTGACCTGGAGATGTCCTTCGTGGAAGAGGAGGATGTTTTGCAACTCGCCGAGGAGCTGTTCACCTCTCTGGTAGAGGAGTTGACCCCTAAGCGGGTGATAAAGCCCTTCCCGCGATTGACCTATGCCCAGGCGATGGAACGCTACGGCACGGATAAACCCGACCTGCGCTACAGACTAGAATTTGTGGATCTTAGCGACGTCTTTGCTGCCAGCGGATTTTCAACTCTGCGAGAAGTGGTCAAAAGCGGGGGAGAGGTAAAGGCCATTCGCGCTCCGGGAGCAAACGGATTATCCCGCAAAGAGCTGGATGGTTTAGAAGAAATGGCCAAGAAGCAGGGTGCGCCAGGGCTGATTTACCTGGGAGTCGAGCAGGATGGTGAGTTGCGTTCTCCTGTCTCCAAGCATCTTGGCGAGGGGGAAAAGACGGCGATTCGAGAGAAGATGGAGGCAGAACCTGGAGATCTCGTTCTCATCGTCGGGGGAGAGCCTAAGGTGGTGGCTGCAGCTCTCGGACTGATCCGCACTGAGATGGGGCAGCGGCTGGGCTTGGCCGCTGAGGATCTATTGGCCTTTACCTGGATTAGGGAATTTCCTCTTTTTGAGTGGAAGGAGCAAGAAAAACGCTGGGATGCCTGGCATCACCCCTTCACCGCCCCCGGCGACGAGGATCTGCATCTCTTGGATCAAGATCCGGGGAAAGTGCGGGCCAAGCAATATGATTTAGTGTGCAACAATGTGGAGATCGGAGGAGGCAGCATCCGCATCCACCGCCGCGAGATCCAGGAGAAAATCTTTCAGATTATGGGTCTCTCCCCAGAAACAGTGCAATCTCAGTTCGGGCATCTGCTCACCGCCTTCGAGTACGGCACCCCCCCTCACGGGGGAGTCGCTCCCGGCATCGACCGCCTCTTAATGGTTCTCACCGGGCAGAGTAATATCCAAGAAGTAATCGCCTTCCCCAAGACATTGCAAGCCACCGACCTACTCTTCCAAGCCCCCTCGCCGGTCAGTGAGGAACAACTCAAGGAGTTGTATCTACGACTTGATCTGGAAGAGGACTAATGAAGGGCAAAGGCTTGATTTCCAGGACACTTCGAGTATGTGCTCCGGGAATGATTGTAAAATAAATCAAAAATATTTTCTTCTTGACAAACATGAGATTTGGGAATAAAATGTATGTAAG
>JACPPX010000100.1 GCA_016190785.1 Chloroflexota bacterium | reverse complement strand
CTATTCTCCCAGTTGGAGAGAACGGTGGGGGCCCTTACCGCCGCCCAAAATTTCAACGAGAGCATCCTGCAGAGCATGACCGATGGGCTGTTGGTGGTGGACACCCTGGGCCGGGCCACCTTGGCCAACCGCGCCGTGGAGCGGATGCTGGGATACGAGTCGGGAGAACTCTTCGGAAAATCAGCTGAAGAAATTTTTGGCCCCAATGCCCTGGGGGTGCAGGAGAGCTTGGAGCGGGAAGCGGTCATGGCTCCGCGGGAGGTGGTTCTGCCCCGCAAAACGGGGGGCCAAATTCCGGTGGAGATCCACCTCAGCCCTTTGCCCAGAGAAGGCGGGGATCGGGGAGGGGTGGTGGTCGTGGTCCGCGACCTAAGCGCGGCCAAGGCCATGGAGGAAGAAAGGAGGAGGCTGGACCGCTTAGCCCTTTTGGGGGAGATGTCGGCGGTGGTGGCCCATGAGATCCGCAACCCCTTGGCGGGGATAGGGGCCGGAGTGCAGCACCTGCTCGGCAAACTCACTCCTGATGATAAGCAACGAGAGAGCCTGGAGATGATCCAGAAGGAGACGGAGCGGGTCAACCGCATCATCGAAGAAATCCTGATTATCTCCCGCCCGGTGCGGCTCAACCTCGCCCCCTGCAATCTGGCCGAAATATTGGAAGAAGTTTTGGCCGGGCTCGAGCCGCGGCTCAAGGGGGCAGAGGTTAGGGCCCGGAAATACTATGCCCCCGCTGCTCCGTGGATTAAGGCCGATGCTATGCGGCTCAACCAAGCCTTCACCAACCTTATAAGCAATGCCCTGGAGGCGATGGGCAAGGGTGGGGAGTTGCGGATAGTAGTAGCCGAGGAGGATAAAGGGGAACTGGAGGTAGAGATCCGGGATAACGGGGCAGGGATCAAGAAAGAGGACCTGCCCCGCATCTTTGAGCCGTTCTACACCACCAAGCCAGGAGGCACCGGGCTGGGGCTGGCCATCGTCAAACGGATCATCGAGGAGCACGGGGGTCGGATCAGCGTGGAAAGCGAAGAAGGTAAGAGGACCACTTTCGCCGTCCATCTGCCGGTGAAGAAATAGCAGGGAGCGGAGAGTGCCAATCACGATTTTGATCGTGGATGACGAGGAGACTCTCAGCCACTTCCTGGGGCAATCCCTAGAAGCGGAGGGGTATCAAGTCTTGCGCGCGGCCACCGCCCGTGACGGTTTATCCCTGCTCAATGACCGCCAGATAGACCTTGTTCTTCTGGACATGCGCCTTCCCGACTTGGACGGGTTAGAAGTCTTGCGCCGCATGCCACGGATGGGGGAAAAGCCATGGGTCATCGTGCTCACCAGCGATGGGGGCTCCGGCCAAGCACGGGGGACGGAGATCCGCGAGGAGGTCATGCGCTTGGGGGCGCAAGCCTATCTAGAAAAGCCCCTCGACCTGGGGGTGCTTAAGGAGACCATCGCCGGCATTCTGGGGACTGAAACCAGAAAGCCTCCTACACGAAAGCGTGTAGGAGTCGCAGAGGAGCCACCCTTAGCAGTTGCTACCAAACCTCCGGCCAAAGAAGTGGAAACCCGTCACCTCAAGAAGCGAATAGAAGAACTGGAGCAACTCCAGATCCTCTCTGAAGCGCTGGCCGCAGCCCAAGATGTGAGCCAGGCCGCGGAGCTGGCTCTAGCTACGGCCCACAAATATGGGAAGGTGCAAAGAGGTGCCCTCTGGGTCCGGATCCCTTCTGGCCAGAAGATGGCACTCGTGGCCGAGAAAAACATCCCGCGGGAAGCAAGGCCCTTGCTGGGTGAAGAAGAACTGGCCTGGCGACTTATTGCCTGGTCGGCAAGCAAAGAACCACTGCTCATCCAGGGGGATGAAAGCCAAGCCTTGGCCAGTTGGATCCGGGCGTTGGTCCCTTCGGCCCCGGCTTGCCTCTTACCATTGCCCTTTGGTGGGCAAACGATAGGGGTAATGCTCCTTTTTAATGCGCCCGGCCGCCTCTTCTCTCCGCAGCAGTTATCCCGACTCTCGGGAATTGCTTCCACAGCGGGCCAGGCCCTGGGGCGGGTGCTAATGGTGGAAGAATTTCGAGCCCGGAGGCAGAAGCTATTGGTCGAGGTGGCAAGCCGATCGGCAGCACTGGAGAGTCTGACCTTTGGAGTTCTGGTCACCGACCGGGAGGGAAGGATAGTACTGGCCAATCCTGCCACCGAAAGATTGTTGGGCTACGCAGCTGAGGAATTGCTGGGCCAGGGTCTTGGTGCGGTGTTGGGGGGAATTGATCTCGAAGAGGCCTGGAAGGAAGGGATATTTCTGGCTCATCGTGAGAGGAATATCCAGAGCAAGGATGGTCGGGAAATAGCCGTGGAAGTGGACTTCACTCTGCGCCGCGATGAAGAGGGGGCGATCAGCGGCTTGGTAGCCGTGCTGCGAGAATCGGGCGTGGCTGAAGTCGAGGAGGAGAAAGAGGCAGATTTGGGAGAGATCTCCCGCATCCTGGCCCACGAGATCCGCAATCCCCTGGCCGGGATCGGGGCTGGAGTGCAGCACCTCTTGAGCAAACTGCCCGCGGAAGATGGACAGCGGGAGAGCCTGGAGATGATCCTCCGCGAGGCGGAAAGGATCAACCACATCATTGAGGAAATTCTGATCCTTACTCGTCCCATCCCTCTAAATTTTGCTGCGGTGAACATTGCCTTGATCTTGGAAGAAGCATGGCAAGTAAATAAGGGTCGTCTGCCAAGTGAAATGAGCATCGAGAAAAGCCTGCCCCAAGATCTGCCCTTGGTTTATGGCGATGCCCAGAGGTTGCGCCAAGCCCTGGCCAATATCCTTCAGGCGGCTCAGAGCGGGGGCGGGGTATTGCAACTCTCGGCAGGAGTTACGGAAGAGGAGATAGAGATTGAAATCCGCGGGCCAGGGGAGATCCGAAAATCGGGAGAGATGACTTCGGCTACCGGCTTGGGATTGGCCGCGGCGCGGCGGATCATCGAGGCCCACGGCGGCGAGATGGAGGTCGAGGCTGATGGTTTCATCGTGCATTTGCCGGTGAGTCCCGACTAAAGTCGGGACTCGGAGTGTCTGGATAAGAGAAGGGGGTAAGAATGCGCGGCGTGATTCTTATTGTTGATGATGAGGAGACTCTCAGTTTTTTCCTGAAGCAGAGCCTGGAAGAAGAGGGATACGAGGTGCTCCTGGCCCGCACCGGACAGGAGGGATTAGACGCCCTTGGGCAAAATCAGGTGGACCTGGCCCTCCTGGACCTGATGCTCCCTGATATGGAGGGCTCGCAAGTTTTGCGCGAACTCCGCGGCATGGATGCCGATCTCCCAGTGATCATTCTCACCGGCCACGGAACAATCAATAGCGCGGTGGAGGCCATGCGCTTGGGAGCATACGACTATGTGGAGAAACCCCTGGATCTCACCGCCCTAAAACTAAGCATCGCCCGCGCCCTGGAGTCACTCGCCCTGCGGCGGGAGATAGAAAGACTCCGCGCTCAGTCCCGACTTCAGTCGGGATGGATTGTGGGCGGGAGCCGCAAGATGCGGGAAATTTCTTCCCTCGTCGAACGGGTGGCCAAAAGCAAGGCTCCGGTGCTCATCCAAGGGGAAAGCGGGACGGGGAAAGAGGTTATCGCCCAGAGTATCCACCGCGAGAGTGAGCGCAACGCACTGCCCTTCCTGGCCCTGAACTGTGCGGCCATCCCCGAGAATCTTCTGGAAACCGAGCTCTTTGGCCACGAGGCGGGGGCCTTCACCGATGCCAAGCGCCAGAAGAAGGGGCTGATCGAGATGGCCGATGGGGGTACTCTATTCCTGGATGAAATCGGGGCTATGCGTCCCGATATGCAGGCCAAACTCTTACGGGTCCTGGAATCGGAGACGCTGCGGCGCGTGGGAGCCACCAAAGATATGAAAGTTGACCTGCGGGTCATTGCCGCCACCAACCGTGACCTGGACTGCGAGGTCGAGCAGGACCGCTTCCGCGCCGACCTCTTTTACCGCTTGAACGTCATCTCCGTCAGCCTGCCGCCGCTGCGCGACCGCCTGGAGGACATCCCCGAGCTGGTGGAGTATTTCTGCGAGCGGCTGCACCGCGAGAAGGAACTGCCGAGAAAGCGCTTCCATCCCGACGCCCTCAAGCAGCTCCAGCAGATCCGCTGGGTGGGCAACGTCCGCGAGCTGGAAAACGTGGTGGAGCGCCTGGTGCTTCTGAGCCCG
>JACPPX010000097.1 GCA_016190785.1 Chloroflexota bacterium | reverse complement strand
TGCTACCACAGGTGGCACAGCGGTCCGTGTCCTCGATGGCTGCGGTCTGGTGGCCGTTCTCGCAGTACCACTCCGGGATGCGATGCCCCCACCACAGTTGACGGGAGATGCACCAGTCGCGGATGTTCTCCATCCAGTTAAAATAGACCTTGGCAAAACGCTGCGGAACAATCTTTATCCGCCCTTCTCGCACCGCGGTGATCGCTGGTTCGGCCAGAGGTTTTATGCGCACGAACCATTGCTCCGAGACCAGCGGCTCCAGCAATGTGTCACATCGATCGCACCTTCCCGGCGAATGAAGATGCTCCTCGGCCTTGAGCAAAAGCCCTTCACTTTGCAGTTGCTCGACTATTCGTTTGCGAGCCTGAAAACGATCCAGTCCGGCATATGGGCCGGCATTCTCATTAAGAGTGGCATCTTTGTTCATGATGTTGATGATCGGCAGGCTGTGGCGGCGGCCGATTTCGTAGTCCTGGGGATCGTGGCCGGGGGTGACCTTTACTGCTCCTGTGCCGAATTTGGGATCCACTGTCTCATCAGCAATAATGGGGATGCGGCGGTCGAGCACGGGGAGGATAGCGATGCGCCCTATCAGTTTCTTGTACCGTTCGTCCTGAGGGTGGACGGCCACGGCTGTATCCCCTAGGATCGTCTCTGGGCGGGTGGTAGCCACCGCAATCTCCCCGCCCCCCTCGAGGGGATATTTCACCGTCCAAAGGTTTCCCTTCTCCTCCCGATTTTTAACTTCCAGATCAGAGACCGCGGTCTGATCCTGTGGACACCACTGAATGATATACTCCCCCCTATAGATAAGACCTTTGTTAAAAAGTCGGACAAAGGCCGTACGCACCGCCCGCGAGGGGCCAGGGTCCATGGTGAACCTTTCCCGGGTCCAATCCAGGGAGGCTCCTAACCTTTCCTGCTGCTGCGAAATAATGTGCCGGTATTTGCTGATCCAGGCCCAGGTGAGTTTCAAAAACCATTCTCGCCCCAGAGCGTGGCGGGTGAGAGGTCCCGGCTTTAGTTGCGACTTTGGGTACCCTATTTCCTCAAGCAGGCTATTGATAACCGCTGTTCTTTGCGCCAGTCCACGCTCGATGACAACATGCACTCCAATGGAGGCGTGATCTACGCCGGGGAGCCAGAGGGTGGGCTCTCCGCGCATGCGGTGCCATCTAATCATCAGGTCCTGGACCCCGGAGCGTTGGGCATGACCCAAGTGCAACTCCCCAGTGACATTGGGCGGAGGGAGAATGATCACAAAGGGTTTTTTCCCCGCAACAGGCTTGGGGGTGAAATAACCCTTATCCTTCCAGAACTGATAGATCCTCCCCTCCACTGCCTGGGGATTATAGATTTTGGGCATCTCAGCCATAATACTACACCTCTCTATTATTGCCTTGCCTAGCAAATCACGACCCTAAGCCATAACAAAAAGCCCCTTCGTCCGGGGACGAAAGGGGCATCCTTCCGCGGTACCACCTCGTTTTCCCCACTCTGCAAAGTCGCATGGGGACGCTTTTGGCTATAACGGGCCTACCCGCAGGCCCCTAGTGCCGATTATCGGCATTCAGGGTCCAGGCTCCCAGGCGACCTTCAACGGCTCTGGCAGAGGAGGGTTTTCAGCCATGACCCTCCCTTTCTATCCGCCGACTTCCGCTTACTCCTCCTGTTCGCAGCCTTTATGGGTATTGCCGAATATTTTAGGCATATTCGGGCAGTTTGTCAATATGCTACTCCTGGCTCTAAAAGCGAGTGCAAACATCTGGCGAGAGGGACTGTCAGGGCAATGACTACTCCATCACTAGTATGAATATGCCCTTCCGAGGCAACGGGCCTACGCTAATCCCAGGGCGCCCAATCCTCGCTTTTCTTCTCCTCCTCAGTCTCCTTCGCCGATTTGGGGCTCACGCCTCGCTTGGGGCGCGGCCTGGGCGAGGGCGAACCTTTCTTGGCCACTGGGCCGAAACCCTCGCGGCGGGCTAGGAGGTCTAGAAGCCGCAGGCTGGCCCCCCGCGGCTTATAGACCCCTGTTTCCCATTCACTCACCGTCTGCTGGCGAATGCCCAGTTCCTCGGCCATCTCTGTTTGGGTCAATCCCAGACTTTGACGCAAGGCCTTTATTTTTTTGGCATCCCACGGATTGCTAGATTTTCGAGCAGCCATCTTTCACCCCCCACTGATAAAATCCCTAACAAACCCCAAAGAATAGTATCCGGCATAGGCTACGGCGATCATCCTTACTGTCTTACCAATAAAAGCTGCGATGAGAAAGCGGCTCACCGGAAATCGCAAAGCCCCGGCAGCCATCCCCGCCATGTCAAAGAGGGGATTGGGAATAATCGCTAAAACTAGTATTGTCCAGAACCCATAGCGTTTCATGAAGTCGTAGAACTTCTGATAGACTGGATTCTCATCAATCAGCACCCCACCTCCAAAACCAAGCAAATAACCGGTTAGTTCCCCTATGGCACTGGCCGCCCCAGACACTACACCCACCAGCCACGGATTCAGGGTTTCGCCGGCCAAGTATACACTTAGTAGCGCAGGAACGGGAAGGATGATAGTGCCCGAACCCATAAGGTTGATCAAAAAAAGCCCAAGGTAGCCCAGCTCCTGATATTTCCGCACCTCGTCTTGGAAGAAGGCGAAGGCTACTATCACCGCCAGGGCAAATAAGACAGCCGCGGCTCGTCTCCAGGTGAACCTGGTCTTGGGAGGAGCTTGGGCTTTTGCCATCTTATTCGTATGGCCCATACTCTGCCTTCACTGGCGGCTGCGAAACCAGGCGATGGTTTTCTCCAGCCCTTCCCGCAGAGGCACCTTGGCCTGAAACCCTAAAAGAATGTTGGCTTTACTGGTATCCGGAACCCTCCGTGGCGGATCCTCAAAACCGGGGCCGTATACCTCTTGATAGGGAAGGTGCAGAGTAGAGGATTCGGAGCCTGTCAGCTCCTTCACCAGTTCTGCCAACTCCTGAATGCTGGTCTCTTGGGAATTACCAATGTTGAAAACCTCGCCAATTGCTTTTTCTTCCCCCCCCGCTAACAGCGTCCCCTCGACCGAATCCTCAATATAGGTGAAGCAGCGGGTCTGCTGCCCATCGCCGTGTACGGTGAAAGGCTGGTTCTGGAGAGCCTGGATGATAAACTTGGCGACTACACTACCATACCCTCTGGGATCCAAACGCGGTCCGTACGAATTGAAGTAGCGGATCACAGTTACTTGCAACCCCCGCCGGGCATAGGCAAAGGCCAGGTGCTCGTCCAAGGCCTTGGAAGTGGCGTAAGACCAGCGGTGGACCCAGGTAGGGCCTAAAACCCTTAGCCCGTCCTCGGAGAAAGGGATCTGGCTGCTTTTGCCATAGATCTCCGAAGTGGAGGCCAAAACCACCCGGCAGTTGTGCAAGGCGGCTAACTCTAATACCACCTCCGTACCACGCACATTGGTGGCTATTACTTTGAGCGGATCCTCAACATAATATTTAACCCCCACTACTGCCGCCAGGTGATAGACCAATTGACAGTCTTTCATTAACTCATCCATCATAGTGGGATAGAGGATGCTCCCCTCGATAAACCGAAAGCGTTTATCGGAGAGGTGACGCTGGAGGTTGGCCATCTTCCCCACCGAGAGGTCGTCAACCACCGTCACTTGGTGGCCGACGGATAGAAGGCGATCCACAAGGTGGGAGCCGATATATCCCGCTCCGCCGGTAACCAATATATTCAATAGTCCTCCTAGTTAATAATTATTGATAAAAGCGACCCTGGCTGCATCTTACTGCACCAGGGTCCAAAATTCAAACTTGGGAAATTCTACCATGGTATCCCGGTGGCCAGCAAAAGGAAGCGGGCACTCAGTTCCCCGGCGATGACCAGGGCTAGGGCCACATATAGGATGCCGGTGGCGGAGGTGGTTTTGCGGTAGCGGAGGACATCCCAGGTCATCAGCCCCAGAAAGGCTGGGGCCAGGATGCCAAAAACCACCCTCCCCAAGATCAGAATCAATTGCTGGGTTGATTCTGGGCTAGTAGTGGCGTCCAAAGGCAGCCCGCTACCGGAAAGGGCCAGCCAGATGTTGAGGATACCCAAGCCTAGCGCAGAGATAATCAGGATCTGAACGACTCGCTTGAGGGGCTCGAGGGGCATCTTATATGCCGCCAAATACCAGTGACCGAGCGCCAGGCCAACGATGACCGATCCTAAAATGACAGCCGTACCCAAAAAATTGAGAGGATAAAGAAATCCTGGTATTCCTGCTCTGAAGGCAGAATACTCCACCGAAACGGCGAAAAGGCTCAGGAGGCCCAAGGCCAGGGTCAGCATATAAAGAATGGGGGCTATGCGATCAATTCCCCTCCAAAAAAATATCTCGTAAATCAGGAGGGATATAGAAAAGGGGAGGAAAAGAATAAACTCTGTGGCCAACCCTCCTCCCATCGCAGCCATCAAACCGAGAATAGAAAGAAACAAAAAAATGGCCCCCATCATCCGGAAAAAGGTCCGGCCTGCAGACTGGGGAGCCAGCCACAGAAGAGCCAGTCCACCTATTGCCGACTGGCTGAATAGCAAAAAAAGGATGGGCATCATTGTGGTTATCTCACCCCAGAAACCAGTGCTACAGGGAGGAGCACTCCTCCGCGGGTTATCCTGGAGTATAAACCTCTACCAGGTTGCTCCACCCGAAGACGGAGAGGGGGCCCGGGCTGGTGGAGCCGCCTATGATATACAGCCGTTCCCCGACTACCGCCGTGGCAATCCCATGGCGGGGAGTGGGTAGATCCTCCGCCGTGCTCCAAGCATTGACCGTTGGGTCATAGACCTCGTTTTGCCCAAATATCCCAATCGGCGAAGTAGGGTCCTCCCCTCCTACAACATAGATCCGGCCCTGGATCACTCCTGCAGCTAAACCACTCCTCGCCGTGGGTATGGGTGCCAGGGCCTGCCAGGTATCGCTCGCCAGATCATATCCCTCCAGGGTATCCATATTTATACTATTCCATCGCCCGGCAATGGCCAATATTTTCCCTTCCACTGCTACCACCGCTAAGTGCTCTCGCGGAGTGGGCATGGGAGCCCGCACCTCCCAGGTATCGGTGGCAGGGTCATAGACCAAGACGGAGGCGCTATCTTGATCCCCTACTCCTCCGATGACATATAGTTTCCCATTTAGCCCCACTGCTCCGTGGGCATAGCGGGCATAGGGCAGATCTGCCTTGCGGATCCAGGCATCTTGGACTGGATCATAAAGGTACAAGAACTTAGTGGGGGTAAAGGGTACCACCTCGGTGCTCCCCCCCATCACATAGACTTGATCTCCAACCACCGCCACCGCCAGATGGTGCAGAGGCTGGGGAAGAGGGGCCAAGGATTGCCAAGAGTCACGGGCCACATCATAGACCTCTACTGTATCGCTGGCCGAGATAGAGCCCAGGAGTCCTCCGACCACAATTATCCGCTCCCCCCAAGCCGCAGCGGCTATTTCACCCCGTGCAGTGGGCATTGCAGCCACTGTGCTCCAACCGGGAGTGGCAACAGGAGCACATGCAACCAAGAGAGCCGCAACGAGTCCGAATGCGCTAACTGCGAAAATAGTACGGAGCCTCATGTTGAATTAGACTTCATTAGGCAGATCCAGAAACTCCACCTCGACATCGAATTTCTCGCGGATAACATCCCCCAATGCCCAGATGCCGAAACACTCTGTATTGTAATGCCCGGCAGCGAGGAAATTGATTTTGGCCTCGTGGAAGGCCTCTCTTACCCACTCGTGGACTTCACCGGTTATAAATACGTCAACCTCATGGTCGATCAGTACCTGCATCTCATTGGTATAGGGTGCCCCTTTCCCGGTGATGACTACCATTTTCTTGATCTCTTCCGGACCTAAGGGGTACTGCACCCCCTTGACCCCAAACAGTTGCTCGCATTCAGCAAATACTTGTTCTCTAGACCTTGGGTTGGCCAGTTCTCCGTACCATCCCCAGCCATCGTAATAAGGAGTGGTGATCTCCCCACCCAGTTTCTGGATAATCTGGGCAGCATGGCCCACCTGGGGATGATGGTCGAGAAGATAATGATAGCCAATCAGGGAGAGGTTGTTTTCCATAAGGAAGCGGACCCGATTGAGAAAGAAATTGTCCAAGAGGATACCCTGTGGCCGATTGATGGAGTGGTGCACAAGAAGTGCTTGGGCTCCCGCGGCCACCGCTTTCTCAAAGAGGGCTATGGATGCGGAAACCCCGGTGGCCAACTTTTGGATCTGCTCTTGGCCTGGGAATTGAAGGCCGTTGGCCAAATACGGGTCTTTTTCACCCGCATCCCCCATGAGCTCTTGCAAGAAACCGATAAGGTCACTGAGCCGGACCATAACTTTCTCCAGATATTTTTGCCGCCTCGAGGTGGGTCATGACCATAATCACCCGCTCGCGATTTTGGGCCATTGCTCAAAATTGCAGGAATGGGTTATGCCTCTTTTCCTGCCCGATGGTAGTGGTTGGGCCGTGGCCGGGATAAACCGCCACCTCCTCTGGGAGGGGCAAGAGCTTATTCTGGATGGAGCGGATCAAAGTCTCATAGGATCCGCCGGGAAGATCAGGGCGACCGATGGACCCGGCGAAAAGGGTGTCTCCCGAAAAGAGGTTGCTTCGGCCATCATAGAGGCTGATCCCGCCAGGAGAGTGACCAGGAGTGTGAAGCACAGAGAAACCCTCCTCGCCGATACTCAGGCGATCACCCTCCTCCAAATAAACATCCACCTTGGGAGGCGGACCTGCCTGGATGCCTAATAGTTCTACCGCTCGCACTTGCATCTCCTCCAGCACGGGCTCATCCAGATGGTGGAGATAAAAAGGCGCACCCGTTTTGTTTTTAACTTCCTCGACAGCGAGGAGATGGTCGAAATGAGCATGGGTAGCCACAAGGCCCACCGCTTGTAGTTTGTGACGTTGCAAAACTTCCATGATGCGCGGGGCTTCGTCTGCGGGATCCACAACTAGAGCCACTTCCCCATCGCTGATGATGTAGCAGTTTGTTTGCAATCTACCCAGGATCAATTTCTCAACAACCATGAAGCATCCTTGGGCTTTATCGCCGAGAGTATTCTAGGGAGCAGGGTGCTGCTTGTCAAAAGGAAACTACGCAACACTGATTATTGGGGGCTCCAGGAGACGAGGGAGCCGGCAGCAACTAGGCTACGGACTCCGCTTTCGACATCCACCACCCATATACCAACCCCGCCCACTTCCCCTTCCCCGGCATAGGCAAAGTGTGCGCCGTCTGGGCTCCAGAAGGAAACCGATTTCGCGAACTGGTCAAAGTTGCTCAACAGGTTTCGCATCGGCTCACTAGGGATGAAACTGGAGAGCCAGCGGGTTTCTCCACTCTCCACATCGGCCAGATATAGGGCGGTCTGGACTAGTCTTTGCTCTTCCTGGATGGGCCCTAACTCGGGGACCAGGTAAGCCAGTTTCTGTCCATCCGGCGACCAGAAAAAGGCGAAGGCGTTCTCCTGTGTCAAAACTTGGGACCGGCTCTCTCCCCTATCCCAAACTTGAATTGGGCCGAAGGTCCCCAAACCCGCATCCGGAGTAACCACATAGGCGATTCGGTCCGCGGAGGGTGACCAAAGGAAGGAGATACCCCCTCTAAAAAGGGCCACCTCCTCTTCTTCCTCCCCACTAGGATCGGCGAGAAGCAGGGCCATAGTCTCACCTTCTTTGCGCAGCGCAAACAGCAAATGCTCCCCGTCCCCTGACCAATCCGGGGATAAGAAGGAAGCCGGCAGTCCGGGGATGGATTCCACCTCCTCCCCGTCTAGATCTAAACGGGCGATGTGAGCGAAGGGAGAATCTAGCCATGATCCGCCGATGTGCAAAACGAGGGAGGAAGAATCAGGGGACCAAGCAAAATAAAGTGGGTTTCCCCTTTCCAGAATCCACGGCGCATCTCCCCTGGAATCCGGATCTAGGATCCGCAAGGTCAGGTCCCTTTGTTCCCGGGCGAGGAAAGAGATGTAGCGACTATCCGGAGACCAGGCCAGGAAAAGGGGTAGGCTCTCTTGGCTTTGGAAGGCAGTGGTTTTTTGCGAACCATCCCTCTCCGCGACCACGATCGACCTTTCCTCACCTTCCCCCTCGGGCAGGGTCTGGCTGGAGAGAAATGCCAGTCTTGTGCCGTCCGGAGACCAAGTGGGCCACTGGTACGCCAAAGGACTCCGTGTAGCTTCCCCGGAGCCAGGCTGAGCATCATGGGTGATGGCTATCAGATCCGAGCCATCCGCTCGAGAGATGTAGACATTGCCATCCGGACCCACAAGGGCCAGATGTCCGGTAGCGGGCCTAAAGTGAGGGGCAGGCTGAGCGGTAAGGCGGGGGCCGAGCCATATACCCAGGGCTATGAGCAGGATGATTCCCAGTGTCAAAAAGGCCGCGACCCGCAGGACGGCCTTTTTTGATCTTTTTCCAAGCACTGGCATCCATTCAGCCAATTTTTGAGCCTTTATCCTCCCCCGCTAGCTTCTGTACTCAACTGGAGAAAGGGCTGTTGGGGCAGGTCTTCAAAGGAGCCGGCCCCCACATTCTGAGCAAAACTGTGCCAAGAGAGTAGGTCATCAAAAGTAGCCGGTGGCTGGGCCAAAAGCTGAGCGATTAGGAATTGATTGAGCTCCAGCTGGGCGGTGGTCACATAGGCCTGGGCCATCTGGCCGTTTATCAGCCGCACCTCGGAGCTAGAGAGCAGAAGGATGGTGGTTGATCCCACCGCACAAGACTCTTCCGCCTCCGGGCCACAATTCACGGCGGGATGAAACTTTTGCGACCACTTATAAATACTGAGAATACTTTGCCGTGCATCTTCCTCGGTGGTACCTTCTGGGACATAAGCCGCGACTGAAACTTTTCCATTTTCTACCAGTAATTCCACTACTTGAAGGGGGGCAGAGGGGATCTCTTCTGCGGTAGAAGATAGTATTCTCTCTCCAAGCAAGAGATAAGCTCCCAATCCTGCTAGACCGATGAGGAGAAAAAGAACCAGTAGACGTCTAAGCAGGTAGACCCGCCTCAGATGCGGGCTGGGAGCCTCATTTCTGGGACTCATTGTCCTCACCCCCGTCTGATCTCGGAGGCGCTAGGCCGGTCTGTTCCCCATCGCCCCGTTGCTCTTCACCCGGCTGCGGTGAGACCTTCACCTGAGAAACGCTTTGACTGCCCTGGGAAGCACCAACTACCAAAGGCAGCGGGACCTCGGCACGCTCCTCTTTCCCTTCCAGAATACGGATGACCTCTTCCCCGTAGATCTCCTCTTTCTCCATCAGCGCATTGGCCAGCCTCTCGATGGGCTCGCGGAGAGTCCCGGCGATAAGATCGTGGGCCTCCTGAGCGGCGCGTTCCAACTCCTCGCTGGCCAGGTTTAAAATTTCCTTGGGAGTCTCCTCCCCGTAGGCTATGGCTCTCCAGCCGAAGACCCCCTCCCGCGCCAGCTCGAGGACATACGATTGGGCGCTGCGCATATCCCCGAACATGGAGGGGTAAATGCCTCGATCCCCAAAGAAAACTTCCTCCGCGATCACCCCGCCCAGGGAGATGATCAGGCTTTTCCGCGCCTCGCCCACGGTCGGCTTCTTCCAAGGCCTTGTCTTCTGAGGAGCCACATGCCCTCCGGCTGCACCATAACGGACTATTGTAGCGACTTTAATGGTATAGCGATCCCGGGGATACAGATGCCACATCAGAGCAGCGTGGGCTGCTTCATGCACTGCGGTATGCCTCAGTTCGTCTGGCTCCCGCTTTGTCGGCTGGCGCAGGCCACTCATCTTAGTTTCGGAGAAAGCCCGCACCCAGTGGCGATACCCCACCACCCGCTCACCATCAGCAAAGGCCATTAGGGCGGCGTTATTCAGGGTTTGCCGAATAAAGGCCGGGGTCTCTTCCATAGCATCGTAGGCTACCAAGTCAGCGGTAAGTGTCTCATCGTGCTGGTAGCGGGTAATGTAGTATTGGCAGATGTCTTTCTGCCCCTCGAAGTCCGGCAAATCCACATGCACCCGTAGCCCAAGCCGGCCGGGACGAGTCAGGGCCGGATCCAGGACATCCGGTCGGTTGGTGGAGCCGATAACCATGAGTCGCGGTGTATCCCAGCGGGGGGGCGAGAACCCAAAGAAGTTGCGCAGTCTGCGCAGGAATTTCCACAAGCGCGAGCGGCCTTCCTGCAGCCCATCCAGCTCGATGAGGAGAGTGTTGAGCAAGCCCCCGCCGCCCATGGCCATCCCGCCCATCATCGGCATGGGGTGTGCCCCAGAGCCAAAGCTCCCGGCCATCCCCCCTCGGGCCCCTCCGATGGCATCGATCTCGTCGAGGAATAGGATGCAGGCCCCGTACTCGTCGGCCAGGTTGCGAGCCCGCCGGAAAAGCCCGGAGACCTTAAGGGGACCAATTCCTATGAATGTGCCCATCAGGCTGGAGGTCTCCACCGAGAGGAAGGGGATCCCTGCCTCGGAGGCGATCACTTTGGCCAGGTACGTCTTTCCCCCTCCCGGAGGCCCTTCGAAGAGCATCCCAGCCTGGTATTCTCCACCCATGGCCTCAAATTCACGCACGCCTTTGAGGATATCCACCCAGGTCTTGGCCCGCCGCACCAGTTCGGGTTGGCCGCGATAGTCTTCCCAGGTGAAGTTTAGGTCCCCGGGCATAAGCAGGGTGACCTTGATGCGGCTGGCCAGGACATAGAAAAAGAGGACGATCCACACCACCACCTGGATGGCCATAAAGGCCACCAGGTACAGCCCTTGGAAAGTAAGTCCGAAGACCAGGGCCGCATACCGGGCGGCAAAGATGTTGACCGCCAGGAAGAAAAGTCCAAAAAACAGGGGGATCCAAACCCGTTTGCGGTACTTGAAAAAATTGCTGATGTTCTTCCTTATCCTGTTTATCATTCTCACCTCATTTATACACTCTCGACCTTGGAATAGGGTTCATTACCCATATATGCATATACGCACCACCCGAGCCGGGCGATTTATCTACCTACTAATATTAACAAATTCCTACCTCTTTAGTCAATATTGGCTGAGGGGCAGAGAAGACTGGGGAGGATGATAATGCAGTATAATTCAAATCAATATGCTACCCCAAGCGAGGCATCGGCGGCATCTTAAGCCAAGAGCGATTATCCTCCCGGCCCTGCTGTTCTTCACCATCTCCTGCCAGCCTTCCCCCACGACCGATACTCAGCGACCCTCCCCCATGATTCTAGCCCAAACCTTTCTTTCCGCCTGGGAATCGGGAGACTACCCCACTATGTACTCCCTCTTAGCCACTGCCTCGCAGGAGCGGATAACCGCAGAGGATTTTGGCAGCCGATATTCCCAGGAATTGACCACCGCTACGGTGACCGGCACTTCTATCCAAATCGTGTCGAGTCAAAGCAACGCAGATCAGGCTAACGTCCAGTTCACCATCACCCTGACTACTATCCTTTTAGACGAATACCAGGTATCCAATGCACTGCCTCTGGTTTGGGAAGATGGATGGCGGGTTGACTGGTCCCCGGCTCTGATCTACCCCGGTTTGGATTGGGATACTCACTTGCAATTAGAACGGCTCCGCCCCAGCCGGGCGAGCATCTATGCTCGCGATGGCCAACCGCTGGCCATCGATGGGATAGTCATCACCGTGGGGGTGATCCCCGGGGAGATCCAAGATGAACCCCGACTTTTGACCGAGCTATCTCGCATATTAGAGATGCCTCCGGATGAGATCCAAGAGATATATCGCAGCCCAGGGGTTCAACCCCACTGGTTCGTCCCCATCGGGGATATTTCCTTCGAGAAGAGCGTTCAAGAACAAGAAGTACTGCTATCCTTGGCTGGAGTGCAATTGGGGGAAAAGCCAGTGCGCACCTATCCCCAAGGACCCCGGGCTGCCCACTTGGTGGGTTATCTGGGAGCAATCGACCAAGAGGAGCTGGCCACCTATACTTCCCTAGGCTATGAGGCAGAGGATCTCGTCGGCAAAGCCGGATTAGAAAGATGGGGAGAGGAGTATCTGGCCGGAGGGTTCGGGGGGAGGCTGAGCATCGTCAACTCCCAGGGAGTGGTGGTGGAGGTGGTGCGGGAAAATCCGGCCCAGCCCAGCCTCAGCCTTTACACCACCATTGATTTAAGGGTGCAACAGGCTGCCGAGGAGGCACTGGGGGAAAGAAGGGGAGCGGTGGTGGCTCTCGATCCCCGCACTGGCGAGATCTTAGCCATGGCGAGTTATCCACGGTTTGACCCCAACCAACTTATCACTGGGGTCAACCTCCAAGAAATTTTCACTGATCCTGCTTCCCCTCTTCTTAACCGCGCAACCCAAGGAGCCCTGCCCACCGGATCGGTTTTCAAAATTATTACCACTGCCGCTGCCTTAGAGGGGGCGGGGGTCGATACTTCCATCACTGTCTTCTGTCCAGGTTACTGGTTAGCCCCCTGGGGGCGAAGATATAACGACTGGAGGGCGCACGGTACGGTTGACTTTCGCCAAGCAATCATCCAGTCCAGCAACACCTTTTTCTACGAGATGGGGTTGCGACTGAATAGCATCGACCCTTGGCTTCTTCCCACCTGGGCGAAGAATTTCGGGCTGGGACAGGCTACTGGCATCCTGGGGCTGCCCACTGAAGCAGAGGACCTCGGTCTGGTGCCCGACCCCGATTGGAAGGAGTGTTGTTTCACCGGGGAGGGCAATCCCTTTTGGGTGCCGGGAGATGCGGTCAACTTGGCGGTGGGCCAAGGGGACCTAAAGGTTACTCCTCTGCAAGCGGCGAACTTCATTGCCGCCATCGCCAATGGCGGAACTCTCTACCGACCACGGCTAGCGACCAGCGCCGGGGAGGTTTTAGGCAGAGGCTCAATAGATTTTCCGGCGGAGATTATTGGTACCCTTAATCTCTCCGAAAAGAATTTGCAGTTTATGCAAGAAGCCTTGCAGGGAGTGACTATCCCCCCTCTAGGGACCGCCCGTTCCGCTTTGCAGGGTCTCCTCTTCACCGCGGCGGGGAAGACGGGTACCGCGGAATCGGTGCCTGGGCAATTGCCCCACGCCTGGTTTGTGGGTTATGCCCCGGCGGATGATCCCCAGATTGCCGTAGCGGTGATGCTGGAAAATGTGGGGGAGGGTGCCTTTTTCGCCGTTCCTGTTTTCCGCACGGTGGCCGAGGCTTACCTTCTGCCCCCCGATCAGCGGACCCCCACCCCTGAGCCAACCTCAATTCCCAGCGCCACTCCCACCCCCTAGGACCATGAGCCCAAGCATCGGTATCGTCGGACTCCCCAACTCGGGAAAAACCACCCTTTTCAATGCCCTCACCGGAGGAAAGGCGGAGGTAGCTCCCTACCCCTTTACCACCATCCAGCCAAATGTGGGGGTGGTGTCCGTGCCTGACGAGCGGTTAGAAAAGATCGCGGATCTCATCCGCCCCGAAAAAATAGTACCCGCTAATATCGAATTTATAGATATTGCCGGATTGGTGAAGGGGGCCAGCGCTGGGGAAGGACTGGGGAATCAGTTTCTAGGGCACATCCGCAATGTAGATGCTATGTGTTTCGTCTTGCGCTGTTTTTCTGACCCCGACATCCCCCACGTCGTCACCGAAATCGACCCCCTTCTGGATCAAGAAGTATTGGATCTGGAGCTTTCCCT
>JACPPX010000096.1 GCA_016190785.1 Chloroflexota bacterium | reverse complement strand
GAGCACATAGTGTAGGTGGGCTACCACCCAGTAAGTATCTTGGAGCTGATAGTCCACGGGGACCACAGCATTGAATACTCCACTTATTCCCCCGATAAGGAACATACTCAAAAAACCTATAGCAAATATCATCGGCGTCTTCAGGGAGAGATCTCCCCCCCACATAGTGGCGATCCAGTTGAACATTTTCACCCCGGTAGGGACGGCCACCAGCATGGTCATAAAGGCAAAGAAGGCTTGGAGCATGGGGGAAAGCCCCACCGTAAACATGTGGTGGGCCCAGACCAGAAAACTAATAAAGGCGATCGCCGCCGTGGAATAGGCAATGGCTTTGTAGCCGAAAATTGGTTTGCGGGAGAAGACGGGAAGGACCTCGGAGATAATGCCCATTGCCGGGAGAACCATTATATAGACCGCGGGGTGGGAGTAGAACCAGAACATATGCTGCCAAAGTACCGGATCCCCCTGTTGCGCGAAGTTGAAGAAACCGGTTCCCAACTGACGATCGAGGAGCAAAAAGACTAAGGCTGCGGCCAGGACGGGAGTGGCAAGAAGGACCATGGTGGTCGTGGTCCCGATGGCCCACACAAAAAGGGGCATGCGGTAGAGGTTCATCCCCGGGGCGCGGAGTTTAAAGATGGTGGCCATGAAATTGACCGCCCCGATGGTGGTGGAGGTTCCGGTGACCAGCATCCCCACTACCCAGAAATCCATCCCCTTTTCGGGAGAAAAGATACTGGTGGACAGGGGCGCGTATCCGGTCCAACCCGCCGCGGCTAAACCCCCGAAGAAGAGTCCCCCATACATCAATATGCCAGAGGCCAAAAAGAGCCAATAACTCAAGGCATTGAGCCGGGGGAAGGCCATATCCCGGGCCCCGATATGCAAGGGGACAATGTAGTTGCCTAGCCCCCCAATGAGGACGGGAATGGTGAACAAGAAAATCATCGTCGTCCCGTGCATACTAAACAGCTGGTTGAAGACCCCGGGGGAAACGAATTGCCGTCCGGGAGCGGCAAGTTCCATGCGCATGACGAGAGACTCCAACCCGCCGACGACAAAGAAGAATAGGGCAGTTACCAGATAGAGGATCCCGATTCGCTTATGGTCGGTAGTTGTGATCCACCCCAGGATCCCCTGCTCCATCCGCGAGCGGGGCAAGGTCAGAGCTTCGGTAGCCATCCTCTCCCTCCTTCTCTATTCTTTAGTCGACTATAACTTCTCGACTTATTTCAAGCTTTCCAGATAGGCAACTAGCGCCCGGATATCCTCCTCACTCAAGCCATAGTCGGGCATCAGCGCTCCCTCTTTGACCGCAGGAGGATCATCTAACCATAATGCCAGATTTTGAGGGTTGTTCTCTAAAATCCCGCCGATAAATGGGCGCCGTCCAAACCAAGTGAGGTCCGGCCCCTTCTTGCCTTGAGCGAGGGTCCCGGAGATGGTATGGCAAACCGCGCAGACTCCACTCTCCACTATCACTTTGCCTTGGGCCAGAAGATCCTCGCTGGGGGGTGAGGAGCCGGCCAATTGTTCCATTACCCAAACCGCGAATTCTTCTTCAGTTACTGCGGTGAGCCGGATGGGCATAAAGGGATGGCCCAGGCCGCAGAACTCGGCGCACTGGCCGTGGTAATCACCTGGCTCCTCAACCTCGAACCAGTAAGTGTTCTCCTGGCCGGGGATGACATCAATCTTTCCTCCGAGCTGGGGCACCCAGAAACTGTGGATGACATCCGCGGAGGTAACGGAGAAGAGTATGGGCTGGCCCACCGGGACCACCAGTTGGTTGGCGGTGGTCACCCCCTGATCAGGGTAATTGAACTGCCACCACCACTGGTGTCCTACCACCTGCACCCGCAGGGCGTCCCCGGGAGGATTTTGGGCGGCTTGGAGAGCCTGAAAAGTGAGGACGAAGAGCACAGCCAGGATCAGCGCCGGAATAGCAGTCCAAGTCAGTTCCAGGGCGGTATGGCCGTGGACCTCGACCGGCTCGGGGCCCCCCTCTGCTCTCCGCCGATAACGCAAAACGGAGATAATGATCAAGGCCTCGACCACTACAAAGACCATCAGGGCAATGGCCAAAACGAGATAGAAAAGATTCGCGATAGCCCCCGAGGTGGGGGAGAAGGGATTCAAAGGAGAGGGTGGATCTGCTGAGGCAGGGGTGGCAAAAAGCAGAAGCAAAAGGCTGAGGGCAGCAGTTAGTACTAGTCGCTGGCGGAGGTGGGGGGGGCGAATAAACCCTTTGATCAAAGGCTTTTCCTTCTCTGAGGATCGGGGATGTACAGTACGAGGATGTTACACCTCTTTCCAACAAGTGTCAAGGTTGGTGTGGTATTTTGGGTTAATAATTGACCGCCTCCAGCCGGTTGCCATCGGGATCGTAGAAGACAAACCATTTGACCCCTCCCCCTCCGCGGACAATCCTGTCCAGTTTCACGCCCCTCTTCTCCAAGAGATGCCAAGTTTTCTCCAGGTCCTCGACGAAAAAGTTGGGATATGTACCCGCCACCTTCCGGGGAGGGAGCCTCTCGCCACGTTTGAGTTGCCAGAGACAAAGCCCGGTCTTGCCCCCGGTCTTGAAGACTACTAATCTTGACTTATCGTTCGCGAAGGAGATTTTGAACCCCAAGGTCTTCTCATACCATTCCTGACTTTTCTTCACATCTCGCACGCGGATGATGACCACATCCATATGCTTGAATATCCCGGCTGCCATTGCCCCTCCTTTGTCCAGACCGCTCATATGTTGCTAAGCCGAAGGCTTAGCAACCCCAGATGCGGATCATCCGCTAACCCCCGAAGAGTTGTGGGAACAACAATTTGACCACCGGGTCAAGAAACAGCCCGGTCACAAAAAGATACCCGCTGCGCTTATTGAGCCAGAAAGCGGCAGAGACATACCACAGCGGCCACACCGGATAGTTGGGCGGAGGAGAGGTGGGTTTGGGCTGGGAGTAGGTATCCAGCACCCGCCGCAGCCGGGGCAGAGCAAAGAAAATTAGCAGCACCCAAGGGGTGAGCATCCGGAGCAATACTAGCCCAGCGGTGATGACAAAGAATCCGACCATCAACCATTGGTTGAGCCGCAAGGCATTCTGGAAGCCGATGGCTACCGGCAAAGTCTTCACGCCCTTGACCTTATCCTGCTCATATTTGTCCAGGTGTTTGCCGATGAGCACGGTGGTCACCAATAGTCCATAGGGGATGGCCGCCAAGAAGACCCAGGCTGGGATAGTCCCGGTGGCCACATAATAGGTTCCCCCCACCATCAGTGGCCCCCACACCACGAACACACCCAATTCGCCCAAGCCGTGATATTTCAATCTAATTGGGGGGGCGACATAGAAAACGCTAATCGCTAAGCCGAGCAGGGCAAAAACCAAAACCGGCCAACCGACGACCAAGGTGAAATAGAGGGCAATCAGGGCATCAATGAGGTTCACTGCCAGGATGGCCGTGACCAGCCCGGTCTCCGAGGTCAGGCCGGCGAGGAGTGGATGGGGGGAATACTGGGCGCGGGCATAGGATAAATCAGAATCCAGGCCACTCTCCAGATCGAAGTAATCGTTGACCATGTTATTGGCGGCATGGGCCAGGACCACTCCCAGCACCGCTAGGGCCACATACCCCAAGTTCACCATTGCCCCACTGCTTAGG
>JACPPX010000094.1 GCA_016190785.1 Chloroflexota bacterium | reverse complement strand
GGTCAGGGTGGTAAGACCCAGCCCGGCCACCAAGGCGTTGAGGTCAATTCCCAGGATAGCCAGGACTACAATCCCGGCAACCACCAGGAGACCAATTTTGGTAGCGGTGCCGATGAGTTTGAGAGCTGCCTGATTGAGCCGGGTTTGGGTCAATCGGTTTATTACTAATTTTTCGATAAGGGTGCTGGCCAGCCAGAAGACGATGAAGACCAGCAGGCTGATGATCAGCCGCGGGGCAAATTCCGCCAATTGCTCTTGAAAGGTTGGCAATTTATATTCGTCCCTCTATGCCATATCTTGCGGTGTCTTGGCTAATTCTCTCGCGGGGGTTTGGGAGTGTATAAACTGCAGGGCCTCTTGGATATGGGCCTCGGGGTTGAATTGGGAGTCGAAGATGTGGCGGATCTTACCCTGGGGATCGATGATGAAAGTCACCCTCCCGGGGATGAGTCCATAAGTGGGCTGAACTCCGTAGAGTTTTCGGACCGCATTCTCTTCATCGCTCAATAGAGGGAAGGGGAGTCGGTTTCGGTAAGAAAAATGGCGGTGGGAGGTAATCGAGTCGCCGCTGATCCCGATTACCTCGGCCCCTGCTTGTTGGAAAGCAGAGTAATTATCGCGGAAAGCACAGGCCTCGGCGGTACACCCTAAAGTTTCGTCTTTGGGGTAGAAATATAAAACCACCCAGTTCTTGCCACGGAATTGGGCGAGCCGCACCTGTTCCCCGGAGTGGGCCAACAGAGAAAAATCAGGGGCCGTATCTCCTACCTTGAGCCGCGAACTAGCCATTGTCTGATCAAAGATTACAAGATATGGGAAAATGATGCTCTATTTATTATAAGATGGGGGATGTATAACAGTCAAAAAAGGAGGGTTAGAAGTATTTGCGGAGCGGGCCGGGCCGCTTTTGGCGAAAAGTCTGCAAATAACTCTCGGCTCGGCTCAACTCTGGATCCCCGAGTTCTTTTAGGAGGGCTAAGGATTTCTCCATGTCCGCGAGGGCCCCTTCTCTATTTCCCTTTTCAAAGAAGAGGCTGGCCCGGCCCCAGAGGGCGAGAGCCAACCCTCGTTTATTACTCAGTTCTTCCCAAAGGGCGGTTGCTTTCTGATAATGCTCTTCTCCCCTCTCCCATTCTTTGCTTGCCGCGGCAACCCGCCCCAAACCGGCCAGGGTTTGGGCTTCCCCTTGCCGGTCCTGGGCTTGGCGGTAAATCTCCAGGGCTTTCTGAAAATTGCTCTCCGATTCCGGGAATTTCTCCCAATCGAAATAAATCTGGCCGCGGCCAAGATAACTGGCTGCGAGGGAGGATTTGTCTCCCAAGCTCTCCCAGATGGCCGCCGCCTGACGGTAGGCTCCTAGGGCTTCTGGCCATTTATATTTGGCCAGATACGCCTCTCCCAGACGATGGAGGGTGATGCCCATTTCCCTTTTATCGCCTAAACCTTCAAGTAGGTCCAAGCTTTTCTGGAAAGCCCAAACCGCCTTGCTCTCTTGGGCGATGGCCAGATAGGAATTCCCCAAGTTCCGCCAGGTGAGGCCGCGGGAGAGGGGATCCTCATCCTGAAAATCTTGGAGGAGGGCCAGCCCTGCCTGGAAAGCCTTGGTTGATTCTTTATACTGGCGAAGATCAGCATAAGCCCCGCCAAGGTTGATTAGCAAATTGGCCAATCGCTCACTGGGCCCCAGAGTTCTTTCCAGGGTCAGGGCTTCTTCATAGCGCGCCACTGCCTTATCTATTTCGCCTTTTTGCTGCAAAGCCACCCCCAGGTCGTTGAGGACTGCAGCCTTGAGTTCGGGGGAGGATGATTGAGCAAGGAGCCCTTGGAATATTTGGATGGCTGTGCTTAAATCTCCTTGCCGATAAGCAGTTTGTCCGTCCTGGTAGCTGCTTATCCAATCTTGTTCTGGCATTTCTCCGCATCCTGTTGCTAGCGACTGGGTTTTAATAAGTTGACCGTTCTCCCCTTTTGTCAAAATCGTAACCTAATTATCAATCTCATCTTTGAAAAAGGCGAGGTGGCTATTTGGCTCGCTATACCCACATAATCGGTTGGGGTAAGTATGTTCCCTCCCAGGTGATGACTAATCATGATCTGGAGAAGATGGTCAATACCTCGGACGAGTGGATCCGTACCCGCACCGGGATCTCCGAAAGGCGGATCGCTGGTCCCAAAGAGACCACCTTCAGTATGGCCCTGGAAGCCAGTCGGGAGGCACTACAGGTGGCCAACTTTGATCCCCGGGATTTGGACCTGATCGTTGTCGCCTCTGCCACTCCGGATCATATTTTTCCGGCCACGGCTTGTTTGCTTCAGGATGCCTTGGGGGCGCGGCATGCCGCCGCTTTTGATCTCTCGGCCGGTTGCTCCGGTTTTGTCTACGCTCTGAGCGTGGCCAGCCAGATGATGGTGGCCGGAACCTATAAGCGGGCGTTAGTAGTGGGTGCGGAGACCCTTTCCCGCATCTTGGATTGGACCGACCGCAGCACCTGTGTTCTCTTTGGGGATGGGGCGGGGGCCTTTGTCCTGGCCGCCAGTGAAACCCCGGGAGGTCTCCTCTCTTTTGTCCTTGGCTCTGACGGCTCGGGAGGCGATTTGCTAATAGTACCGGGAGGCGGCTCTAAATTGCCAGCCAGTGAAAGTACGGTGCAGGAGCGGTTGCATTTTGTGAAGATGAACGGCCGCGAAGTGTTTAAGTTTGCGGCACGGATTATGCCTAAATCAGCAAAGCAGGCTATTAAGGCTGCGGGGTTGGAGAGTGAAGACATCGAACTTTTCATCCCCCACCAAGCCAACCTACGCATTATCAAATCCGCTGCCCAGGCTATGGACCTGCCCATGGAGCGGGTTTTTGTTAATGTGGATCGCTATGGGAATACCTCTGCGGCTTCGGTGCCCATCGCCTTCTGTGAAGCGATTGAGCAAAACCGGCTTATGCCTGGGGATCATGTGGTCTTGGTGGGCTTTGGGGCCGGGCTGACCTGGGGGGCGGCAGTGGTGCAGTGGGATCGGGTCCTGCCCACCCCTAAGCCCAAACTGAAAACTCTCCTCCGTCGTTGGCTGGGCTACCGCCGGGCCAGCCTATCTTCCTTCTTCCGCCGTCTGGGCCGGAGGATCGACACCCTGTGGGGGATAATCACTGGGCGACGGTTGTAGGCCGACAGCGTTTCGATAACTGCTAAGCCTCCTATTTAGGAGGCTTGTTTTATTCCCTTGGCCTTGCTTCGCTTAATCGGGCGGCGGAGACCGCCAAGCCCATAAATAACCAGAATAGGGATACAGAGTGGGGGAAATCGAGGTTGAAGAAGTAGTGGTCGAAGATACCTGCTACCAATAGTCCTATTATCGAGGCCATTAGCCCAAGTAGAATAGCTTCGATTTCCGGATCTGAGGAAGCAGCCCGGAGACGGGGCCAGGTGTAGCTGAAGAAAATGAGGATGATCAGGAAAAAGGCGAAGACCCCTATCAGTCCCATGTTCTCGGCCATCAGCAAGTAAACGTTGGAGACCCCGATATAGAGGTCAATGCTCGGCGCTTCCCCAAACCCGACCCCGAACCAGGGGTAGCGGGAGACGAGTTCGATAGCATCCTTATATTCCCCAAAGCGCATCTGGGTAGCCAGGTCCTCGCCACGGAGCCCGCGGAGGAAGTGTTCTACATAGCCCTGGGTGGCGGGGAGAATAAGCAGAGCTAGTCCGAGGAGGAGCATTAGCACTAACAGTCGGCGGTGGCGAACCAGGCTAATGAATAGGAAAGAAGCAGCTAAGCCCACCAGAGAACCGCGGGAGAAGGTCAGAAGCAAACAGACCAAGAGCACTCCCAGGAAACCAAAGGTCAAAACTCGAGGAAGGACCGGGCGGGAAGTGAAAAGCTGCGGGGCGGTTAAGGCGGAGATAAGCAGAAGTAGCCCCCCTAGGACATTGGGGTCAATGGAGGTGGCAATGGCCCGCATGGGCAGGAGAGGATCATCCTCGATGAAGCGCAGGACCCCGAAACCGGAGGGGTAGTGGAAAACACGAAGGAGGGAGAGGAGACGGACCGTCAGATCTTGGGGCAGAAAATAGAGCACTATCCCGATGCTCGCTTCTACGCTTCCTGCCACGATAAGCGCCTGAACGATTCTGCGCACTATATTTCGTTCCGACACTAAGTTAAGGGTGGCAAAGAAGAGGCTGATGGCGAGGAGAACTTCAACGAAATGGCGTAATGCGTCGCGGGTGAGGAGGGCATGGCTAAGTCCGGCGATGAAGGAAGCGGTGGCCAGGAGCATAAAAATGATCACCGGCCCATCTAATGGAGAGGTGATCATTTGTTCTTGCCGGCGAGTAAGGATGCGAGCGAGGAAGACCCCCAGAACCCCTAGGAGAGCGGCGTCAAGGAAAGTGGGGTAGAAACCAATGTAAATGGGGATGGCGGCAAAGGGAAGGAGGGCGGCGATGGCGATAAGGCTGAAGAATCCAACCTGGATGCTGCGCAGCACGGCGAGGCCCAGGAAAATTGCGGCCAGGACAGCCCCAGCCCAGAGGGGGGTGAGGAGAGCCAAGGCCAAGCCGAGGATAATCCCCACTAGGGCTAGGCTGCCCCAGAAAATCAAGTTCCCGTTTACCGTTCTGCCTAGGATAGTGACTGACATCGCTTTTATATCTTAGTCCCGGTTTATACTTCCTACAAGACCACTCACTCGATCTCTATCTCCAGTATAGTGATTTGATCTCCTAGGACATTTCCCTGGGTATCGAAAACCGCTAGCCGCTCTCCGCTGTCTAGGAGGTACAGCCCTACAGTCAAATGATAACTCCTTGGCGGAGTGTCTGGAGGGATAATTAGCCGATATTCATCGCGGATCAGTTCCCCCGTAGCCCACAAGTTGGTAGGGTATTTTCCCTCCTGGGGGGGATTGTCCTGCTGAACCACTATCCTTCCCTCTTGATCCTGAAGGTGGACAAAGACGTGGTAGCTCTCTTCCACTGGTCTCAATGCTTTCCAGAAAAGAGTTAGGGGGAGGGTTTCGCCCGGAGACAGAATCGGGCCTTCTTCCTGCAGGGTGTAGCCGGCCAATTGTAGGCTATCCCCGAGTCGCAAATCGAGGTGGTTTTGGATCTCCTCCTCGCCGACCAGTTCAGGGATATAGAGGAGCAAGGGGAAGCCAGCCGGGCTTCTTCTCTGCTCAACTCGGGAGTGGAGGTTAAGCCAAGTCTCGACCAGCCCTTCCTTATCCCAGGCGGGGTGGCGAAGAGGCAAGAGCCAGATTCTCTGGTATCGGTTTATCAAATCCCAGAGGGTTTCAACCGTTTCTCTTTTGATCGCGGGGGTAGTGAATCCGTGGGGGACGATCAAAAGTAGTGCCGACCCATCGTAATAGTAATCTAGGGTGGGATCAGGGTAGTTGAAAATGATCACATCTCCGCTTCCGGAATTTTTCTCCAGAAAATTGGCCAGCCGCGGCCAGTTTTGGCTTTTGGCATAGGCCGGGTCATTCCAGTAATTGTTGAGGGAGTAAGCCGCGGCTAGAGCGAAGATTGCCAGCCCGATGCTAAGCAACCAATTTCTGCCATTGGCAAACCGGTCGCGGATGGCAATTAGACCATACCCCCAAAGAAGATAGAAACCGGGGGCGAGGGCATTCAGGTACCGCTCCCGAAAGAAAGGCCTCCATTGGGACAAAAGATATACCCCCAGGGCGGGGATAAGGATGTGGATCAGCAAGAGTAGTAGATAGCGCTGCTCTTTCCGCAACTCGGCAACTACTGCCAAGAGGGAGAGTAGAATTAGCAGCCATCCAGCAAGGAGGGAGAACTCACCTGGCACAGTTTCCCCGACTCCGAAAGTCCCGGCTAATAAGGGAAATACCTCGAATGCCTCTGGGGCTTGGCCGCTGGGATGATAAGTTGTTGGCCGGTTAGTAATTAAAAGCCAGGGTAGGTAGAGGAGGACAAGCGTCCCCTGGAGAGCAAACCATTTCTGCCACATACTTCGCTTATCCCCCGCATCGTGAGAGGGTCTCCAGTGGACAACTTGGGTAATGAAATAAATATTTTGGGCGAGGAGGATGAAAGCATGGAAGTAATGGGTGTATAGGCCAGCTAAGGAGAATAGGCCATAAAGCATCCAGTATAGACTACGTTTTTTCTCCAAGGCTAGAATCAAGAAGATAAAACTAAACAGGGTAATCGCCGGCCAAAGGGTATAGAGCCGTACATCTTGCGAGTGCCATATTTGGAATGGGTTGATCCCAATCAGCAATGCGGCCACCAGCCCCACATCTTTTCTTCCCATTACCTCTCCCAGACGGTATACCAGGGGAATGCATAGCACGCCGAATAGGAGGGAGAAAAAACGGGTGGAGAACTCGCTCTGGCCGGTCAATGCTACCCACCAGTTGAAAAGTAGATAGTAGAGCGGTGGATTAGGTTCAACCGTGGCAATCTCGGGAAAGACCTGCTCGAGGGGCCGGGCGGAAAACTGGATGGTGAAAGATTCATCGCCCCGCAAGGGCTGGTCAGAAATAAGATAGATACGGAGAAGAAAAGAAAGAAAGGTTAGGAGAAGGGCGATAAACACAATGTTGTGACGAAGTATGACGAAACGGCCGAACATTTATTTTCTTCCCATGGCGATTACGGAGAGCCCGAAAGGTAAGTCAAAGCGGCGGAGCCACTTCTTCTCCAGGTATAGAACCTCGGCGAGCAGCCGGTTGGCCCACCGCGGCACGGGCTGCACATCGGAGCGAGGCTCTTGGGACTTGGTTATCCATTCCCCAAGGCGTTTCATAACCGCTAACGGAAAGAGGAAAGTATTAGCGTAGGTCAGCCGCTCTAAGGTGAATCCAGCCTGGGCCATCTTCTTTGCCAATTCCGGAGCGGTATAACGGTGGCGGGTATGGATGGCAAGGTCATGTCGCCCCCGCAGCCAATCGTAGGCCGCAACCCGTAGCAAAAGCCGCCCCCCCTTTTTGAGGATGCGGTAGTACTCTGCCAGGGCCCGTTGGTCTTCTTTGACCTGCAAGTGGTATAGGACATCGAAGGAAGTAACCAAGTCAAAACTCCCCTCGGCAAATGGTAAATTCTCCACTGATGATTGGCAGAGGGAGGTCTCTCCCCGCTTTTGGCTGAGGGCTAGGGCGTGGGGCGAGATGTCACACCCCAAAACTCGACCGTATTTTGCGAGATCAGGCAGCATGCCTCCTGTTCCACACCCCGCGTCCAGAACAATCAACCCTCGGCCTGCTTTTGCATTGGTGGAGTCCAGGAGGGACAGACTAATATCTCGCATGCCCACATACCACCAGTGGGAATCTTCCAAAGCATACACGCGCTCGTATTCTTCCGGCTGCATATTTTATCCGCAGATATTTCTCCGCCAGTAAGTGGTCCCCGCTACCAAAAATGCGGCTAGGGTTAGGAGCGATATACTTATTCCCATTTTCACCGAAGGAGGATCATAGACCATCTCTACGGTATGTTTTCCGGGGGTGAGGGGTATGGCGTGGAGTGTGTAATTGGCGCGGTATATTTTTGCTCCGATTCCATCTACTGTGGCCCGCCAGCCAGGGTAAAAGATTTCGCTTAGTATCAAGAAACCATTAGCCCGGGCATCGGCTTCGATAACTATCTTTTCTGGTTCGTATAAAGTGATATTAGCCATATGGCCGGCAATTGGAGAATCAAGTGCTGGGAAAGGTGATTCTTCAGCGAGGATGACTGTGCTCTGGATATCCCACTGGGGGTCGGACAAGACTCGCAGTGCTTTTCTGTCACTCATTACCGCTACCTCGTATGTCACATAGGCTCGGGGAGTCGGTGTGGCTAGACGGTGGAGGAAAAATTCTCCATTGGTACGGAATTCCTGATGTACGATTTCACTTTCCATTTCCAAAGTGGGAGTGGAGGCCCGGACATATTTTACGGAGAGCAGTTGCCAGATTCTCTCGCGGGGCAGGGATAATAGACTACGGTAGCGCTGCAAACGGAGAGGGCTCGACCCGCTGATTTCTTGGAGGGCATAGGCTACTCCATAATTTCTGGCCCCTCCCGCCCAGTTATCCACCCGAAATAATCCTTGTTCGGCAAGGATAGGTTCTATCCAAGCGCGGAGGCGATAATTGTCTTCCGGGTTTGTAGACATTAAGTTGTTTGTGCTGTTGACGAGGAAAAGGTCGAGGAGGATAAAAGCCAAAACTAGGGCAGTGAAACTGCTTATCGGGATAGGAGATCTGCCACGAGTCCAGATGAAGGCCGTGCTTAGGGCAAAGAAAAGTAAGAGGACAAGACCCCCCCGGAGCTCTCCATCCAGGATGCTGTTTGTGGAAAAATCCTCGCGGAGCGAAGTGTATAAAATTACCCCTAATAAAAATAACCCTTCAGCAACCGCCAGAAGGGCCAAACGCAAGAAAGCCTTTACTCTTTCCTCTGCTGAAACAATCTGGGAAGGAAGCAGGCTGGCAGTTCCATATCCGGCGAGTACTGCTATGCTGAAGGAGAATAGAAAAATAGCTCGTTCCTGCCCGCGGAACATGCTGAATCCGGGAACCGCGACGTAGAAAAGGCGGTATAGGAAAAAATTCTCGCCCAAGGAAAGGAATAAGGAGGCTATTGCCAGCCCGGCCCAGAAAAGTGGCCAGCGGTTGGGCCGCTGCACCACCCCCCAGATCCCTAGGAGCAGGGGCAGGATACCCACATACATCGGCGACCACACGGTCAGAGATTCAGGGAGGAGGAGCTGGATGAATTCTTCGGGAAGGAAGCCATGGGCTACCTGCTCATAGGTGGTCTGAGCTCGGGTGGATAAGGATAGGTACTCAATGCTAGGTATGATTTGGGCTGCAGAGAGCCCGAAGCCAGTTGTAAGAAAAATGGCCAGCAGTCCGCCTGACTCTTGCCACCGCGCGTGCCGATACCCCCGAAAAAGGAAATAGAGCAGGCTGGTATAAAACACATACATTGAGGATTGGGGGTGGCCGGCTAGAATTGAGATTCCAAAAATGATCCCCGCCAGGGCAAAAGGGAAACGGGCTTTTTCCTTCTCGAACTTTTCCCAAGCCCGATCTAAGATCAGGAGGATGAGGGGTAGCCAGATGTCTACCTCCAGGATGGCTAGTTGCAGCGGGGGGTAAGAGGTGAGATACCCCCCATAGGCAAAAACTATGGCCGATACCAGAGCGGGAATTCTGGAGCGGAGGATGCGAAAAACAAAAAAATAAGTGAAAAGGCTGCCCAGGAAAAAGTGAAATATAGCCTCTAACTCTAGGGCGTGGAAGGGAAACCTGCCTGGACCACTTAGAAAAATAGTGAGCAGCCGGAGGGGATAAAAAACTGCGGATTGGACATCAGCGATAAAGGGATGGCCACTCAGGGTATAAGGGTTCCATAGCGGAAGCTCTCCCGCTTTGATCCGCTGCGAGGCATATAACGTAAAAAGGTAGAACTGGTCGCTGAAATCCCCAGCCGGAAAGTAAAGCCTTTGCTCTTGGTCGAAGGTAAGCACCGGCCAGAAAAAGAAAATACACCATAGGGCAAGAAAGCCTACAACGGCAAGATGCCGTTGCCATTCCTTAAGCGGATTGATTTCTGAGGCCATGTAGGGTTGTGGAGAATTTATTTGCTATCTAGCAGCTGGCGGTAAACTTGGAGGGTCTGCTCGGCGATTTTATCCCAGGAGAATGATTGTGCTAGTTGCCGAGCTCCGTCTGCCAAGTGCCCACGCTGCCTGTAGTCTTCGGCAAGTGTCTCGATTTTCTCCGCCAGGGCCTTCGGGTCCTGTTCGGGTACCAGAGCCATGTTCTCTCCATCCACAATTTGCGGATTTGGGGTTTGGGGTATGGTGGTGACAATGGCCAAGCCATGGGCCAGGGCGGCCATGAGGCTGCCCCGGCGCAAAGAAGCCCCGTCTCGATAGGGGAGGACACAGAGGTCGGTCGCCAAGAGGTGTCCAGACACTTTTTGGCTTGGCTCGTAACCGGTCCATATCACCTTTGCCTCCAACCCCAAATCGGAGATGAGCCGTTTAACCTTCTGGGCATAGACCTGGTCAGTGGGATCCGATCCTCCCTCTGTGGCTCCGACTATTAAAAGTGTTACCCTCTCCCCTTTTCTGGTCAGCATCTCCAGGGCCCGGATGAGTTCTTCCCCTCCCTTGCTCTCGTTCAGGAAGCCGAAGTAGGTAAGCAGAGTTTCTCCATAGTTAATCCCCAGGCGGTGTCGCCATTCCTCTGGGGAGTAACCGGGCGGGGACTGGTAGGGGATATTACTGCCGATGGGAATTAGGGACACAACTTTGTTCATCCCCCAAGTCTTAATTGTTTCTTCATCCTGGAGATCGGTGGTTACCACTGCATCGCAGCCCCGGGCCAGAAATTTCATAGCCCAGGGGCGGAAGGGTCCGGCTTTGGGGAAGAGATATGGAACTCGCAAGTCGTGAAAGGTGACCAAGATTTTTGGTCGGTGATGAGAGCGGCGCAGCCGCCAGGGAAGAAAATGGATGGCCGGGCGCATCCCATAGGCTGCAGCTTGGTATTGGAGGTGCACAATTTCCGGTTTCTTCTGAGCAACAATGTTCTGGATTCGGGCTAAGCAAGAAAAATCCCAGCGATGGATCAGCGGTATTACCTCAAACGGAAGATCGATGCCCTCGATTTTGGCCCGGGAGGAGGTCAGCACCCAGGGTTTGGCCCCCAAATTGGATAAGCCCTTGGCCAGTTCCCGGGTATAGTCTCCCATTCCCCCCCGCATTGGTGGAAATTCACCGCTGATCATCCCTACAGAGAGCGGAGACATCTTTCACCTCAGCCCGGAGCGGATGACCTGCCAATAGACCCCTACCCGCTGAAAACGCATACTCCTTTTGTGGCCTAAAAGTCCTTTTATCCCCTCTAGGAGAAGCTGATAAAGGTAGTGGAAAAGAAGGAAGAGTCGCAGGGTCTCCGCGGCCCAGAGGCTATGGTGTTTGCGGAAGAAGAGAATCTTGCTTCGTTGGAATTGGCGGTGTTTGAAAGCCTCTGCTTGTTCGCTGGATTTTCCTTCGTGGTGCACTATCTGGGCCAAGGGAAAATAGATCACTTTCCATCCCGACCGGCGCAAGCGATAGCAAAGATCCAACTCTTCGGAGTACATGAAGAAATCTTCATCCAGGAATCCAACTCTCTCCAAAGCGGCGCGTCGCAGAAGAATTGCTGCGCCCACTACCCAGTCTACTTCCTGGACCTGATCCTCCGGCTGGTCGGCGCGGCGATATCTTCGGATCAGAGGGTGATTGGGAAACCAGCTTTCAAGGGTTGTACTCTCCATGAAGGCTGTGGCTAGGGTGGGGAATCGCCTCCGCGAGGAGATTATCTCCATCTGGGAGTCGAGGAGTCGGGGGCCCAGGGCTCCCACCTGAGGGTTGGTCTCCATGTAACCAACCATGCGGCCCAGGGCATCATCTATCACTTCCGTATCCGGGTTGAGGAGAAGGAGGTACCGCCCTCTGCTACTTTTTATCCCTAGATTGTTGGCTTTGCTGAAACCGATGTTTTCTTGGTTCTCTACTACAACCACTTCGGGAAACTGTTCCCTAACCATCCCTGGGGTTCCATCCGCGGAGGAATTGTCGACCATGATTATCTCGGAAGACAGGTTTTTCCTTTTGAGGCTTTGGTCAATGGAGGACAGACACTGCCGGAGGAGATCCCGCACGTTCCAACTGACAATGATCACCGAGAGGTCAAAGGAAGCCATTGCTGAAATTATACCAGCGGTGACAGAGTAAAGGGAAAGGCCTGGGGAGTGGACGAGGATTTTTAGGGAGGATTAATTGTGACGGAGGAGGAGGCTATCCGCCAAATCTAGGAGAGCCTGGCGGTAGGGGTTAGAGGGAAGGATATCTAACGCTTTTTTTGCTTTTTGGGTGTATCCTTCCGCTTCTGAGCGGGATAGAGAGATGGCCGGCGAGGCTCGAACCAAACCCAATAATTTTTCGATGCGCTTTTCTTGAAGCGAGCCATCGCTGAGAAGCTTGGGAAGGTTGCGCCACTCTTTATTTTTCTCGGTGAAATAGAGAATGGGCAGGGTGACCACTCCCTGGCGGAGGTCGGAGCCGGTGGGCTTACCCAATTCTTTTTTGTCCCCGATTACATCCAGAATATCATCCACGATCTGGAAAGCCATACCTAGGTTATAGCCGTACTTGGCTAGGGCGTTAACTTCCTGTTGCGGAGCTCCGCTGATAACCGCCCCGGCCTCGCTGGCCATGGAAAAGAGGGAGGCGGTTTTGTTGGAGATGCGGCGATAGTAATCTTTGCGGGTCATGACCCAGGGTTTGGCTATCGCCTCTTGCAGTTCCCCTAAGACAATTTCTTGGGTGGTTTCAGCAAAGCGCCAGATCAGAGACTGGTCAGCGGCTTTGGCCGCGAGCCCCGCCGCCCAGGCAAAGAGGTAATCCCCGACCAGGACCGCTTCCCCTTCTGACAATTTGCTGTTTAGGGTGCGCCTGCCCCGACGGGTTCGCGCGCCATCGATCAGATCATCGTGGATGAGGGTGGCGGCGTGGAGGAGTTCTACCGCCGCGGCCAGGCTAGTCACCTTTTTGGGATCCGCAGAACGAAACTTAGAGGAAAGGATGAGGAGAGCGGGGCGGATCCGCTTTCCGCCCCACAGCAGGCCTTTCAGTGGTTCCCGAATTTTCGGCTCTTCAACCCTGGTTGCTTGGCGGATGAGAGATTCGACCTGTTGTAGTTCTTTGCTTATGAGTTCTAAAGATGGGAAGCCCATGTTTGGTTTCCTTAATTTACTATGTGAATTCTATCACAATCGGGTGGATCTTGTCAATATTACTTGAGACCTACTAGATGCAATCCGGAATTTAGAAGCTCCTGCACCTTTTCTGGGGTGGGGGCCTCGGCATAAACTCGTATTTTAGGCTCGGTGCCGGAGAAACGGATGAGGAGCCAGGCTCCTCCCTCCAAGAGGTACTTGAATCCATCTAGGGTGTTCATAGCTTCCACCTTCAGCCCCGCCAGCCGAGCTGGTTTTTGGCTCTTAAGCCGGACGGCAAGTTTCTGGCGCTCTTGGGGGGGGAAGACTGTGTCACGGCGGTCATAATAGTGAGGACCCACTTTGGCATAAAGCCAATCCACCAGTTGCGATGGTCTCTTTCCGGTGTGGACCATTAGATCCAGAATGAAGAGTCCAGCCAGGATCCCATCCCTCTCCGGGATGTGGTCGCGGAAGGCAAACCCCCCTGACTCCTCTCCTCCGATCATCGCTCCCGTCTCCAGCATTTTGGGAGCCACATACTTGAAGCCTACCCCGGTCTCATACACCGGGACCCCATACATCTCCCCTAGTTTGTAGAGCATGGCGGTAGTGGAGTTGGTTTTGACGATTGGTCCCCGCCACTCGCGGACCTCGAGGAGATAAAGGGCTAATAAGGCATAAACTTGGAGTTGGGTGACAAAATGCCCATTTTCGTCCACCATCCCTACCCGATCGGCATCGCCATCGGTGGCTAATCCCACCCGCGCCCGGGTGCGGAGGACTTCTCTCTGCAGAGCATCTAAATTAGGAGGGATGGGTTCCGGACGCTCCATCTCCGGGAATAGAGGGTTGGGCTCGGCATGGATCTCGAGGATCTTAGTTTTTTCTCCTTCTAGCAGCCGCTTAAACCATCCCGCTCCAGTCCCCCACATGGAGTCGCAGAGGATCTGTAACCCCGCCTCCTGCAGTTTCTCCAGGTCTACCAGATCCGGGAGGTGAGCAATGTAAGCCGGATCGGGATCAAAAATGTGGAGCAAGCCTTTCTTTTCGGCCACTTCCTGGGGCATGGTCTTGGGCCGGGTTGCTCGGGCTGTGTATTTTTCGATCTTAGCCAGGATCTCAGGGGGTGAGGCACCTCCATATTCAGAACGGAGTTTGAAGCCGTTATCGGTCGAGGGGTTGTGGCTGGCGGTGATGATAATTGCCCCCGCCGCTTTTTTATCCAAGATGGAATAGGAGATCACTGGGGTAGGGGTGGGCTTATCCACCAAGTAGGCAGTGATTCCGTTTCCGGCCAGGACCTCGGCCGCGGCCAAGGCAAAATCTGGGGAGGCAAAGCGGGTGTCATAGCCAATTACTAAGCCCCGGGTGGCCATCTTGGCCGCTTTTAGATGCTGAGCCACCCCCTGGGTCATGCGGCGCACATTGTCGAAGGTGAAATCTTCGGCGATGCGGCCCCGCCAGCCGTCGGTGCCGAATTTTATGCGGTAACTCATATTTTTCCGTCTTTTTCCAAGAGGATGAGGTCGGCCTCGACCATCATCTTCACCAGATCCTCAAAAGATACTGTGGGCTGCCAACCCAATACCTTGCGGGCCTTGGATGCATCCCCCACCAGGTGATCCACTTCTGCCGGGCGCAGAAATTGGGGGTCGACTACCACATAGTCCTGCCAGTTAAGCCCCAGGTGGCGGAAGGCTAATTCGGCGAAATCCTTGACTGAATGGTCCTGGCCGGTGGCGATGACAAAATCCTCAGGCTGTGGTTGCTGGAGCATGAGCCACATAGCCCGGACATAATCTCCGGCATAGCCCCAGTCGCGCCGCGACTCCAAATTGCCCAGACGGAGTTCCTTGGCTAGACCTAGTTTGATCTTGGCGGCGCCGTGACTGATTTTACGGGTGACGAACTCCAAACCGCGGCGGGGGGATTCATGGTTGAAGAGGATCCCCGAGCAGGTGTAGAGCCGGTAGGCTTCCCGATAGTTAATGGTGATCCAATGGCCATAGGCTTTGGAGACACCGTAGGGGCTGCGGGGATGGAGAGGGGTGGTCTCTTTTTGCGGTACCTCTTCCGCCTTGCCAAAAATCTCACTGGAAGAGGCCTGGTAGAAGCGTATTTCTGGATCTATGGCACGGATGGCATCGAGAAGTCTAGTCACCCCTAAGCCAGTGACCTCGCCGGTGTAAACCGGTTGGGTGAAGGAGGCGGCGACAAAGGATTGGGCGGCCAGATTGTAGACTTCCTGGGGACGGTGTTCTTTGAGAATCTGGACTAGAGATGCCGAGTCGAGGAGATCTCCGCTGACCAGTTTTATTTTTCCTTGGAGGTGACGGATGCGTTCATGGTTAGGGCTGGAAGAGCGGCGGACCAGGCCAATAACTTCGTATCCTTTTTCTAAAAGCAATTCAGCGAGGTAAGAACCATCCTGGCCGGTGATTCCGGTGATCAAAGCCTTTTTGGCGTCCATTGATTTCTCTCCTAGGCTACTCGTTTCCGCCAATAGTCCAGTGTATCTTGCAGTGTTCTCTCCCAGGGGATGCTCGGTTTCCAGCCGGTGCGTTCCCGGAGTTGGGAAGCATCTCCCATGCTGATCGGCACATCGGCGGGGCGAAGGAGAGCCGGGTCCTCGGCAACCTCTATCTTCTTGGAAGTGAGGCGCAAGAGATCTTGCAAGGATTGCCCGATGGAGCGGGCTGCACCGCTGGCGATATTGTACACCTCTCCCGGTTTTCCTTTAGAGATGGCAAGATAGTAACCCCGCACCACATCCCGCACATCGCTGAAATCTCTTTGTGCTTCGAGATTTCCAACCATTACTACTGGTTCTCTTACTCCTTTTTCTATCTCCGCGATCTGCTTGGCGAAGGAGGGGATGACAAAATGTTCCTTTTGACGGGGGCCGGTGTGGTTGAAGGGCCGCACCCGCATCACCTCGAGGCCATGGCTGAGGTGATACTGGAGACCGAGGAGATCTTGGGCGACTTTGCTCACCCCATAGGGATTATCGGGGCGGAGGGGAAAGTTTTCCTTGATGGGTAGATCCTTGGGTTGGACACGGCCATACTCTTCGTTGGAGCCGACCACCAGAATCCTGGTAGCGATTTTTCTTTTAACTACCCCCTGCAAAATGTTGGCCTGGGGACGGAGGTTATTTTCTAAAGTCTCCCAGGGATTTTGCCAGGACTGGGGAACATAGGACTGGGCGGCTAGGTGAAAGATGTATTCCGGCTTGGCCTTATCTAAAACCTCCCCCACGAATCCAGCGTCGCGGAGATCCCCGGATAGAAGACGCAGCCGCCCTTTGATGTGCTCGATATTTTGATAGTTTCCCCGAAATGTTCCCCAAACCTCGGATCCTTTCTCGTCTAAAAGATATTCGGCGAGGTGGCTTCCGGCAAAGCCGGAGATGCCGGTAATCAGGGCCCGCATCGGCTACCAGACACTATGCTCGCCGCGGGTCAGGCTTTCGGTGAAGCTATAGATGCCTGCCAGCTCCTGTTCCATCACTTCTTCTACCTGGGGGGAGATCTTTTGCAGACTCACTCCGGGTTGGAGGATTAGCTGGGCGGAGGCAATGAGCGGCTGGTCGATGGGCTGGCCGATCTGGCTGCACAGCCAGATGTAAACTTCTCGGACCCCTGGCACCTTTTGATAGACCTCATTGGCGATGCGGTGGGAGAGCAAATTATAGACTTTCCCCACATGGCTCACCGGGTTTTTCCCGGCTGCGGCCTCGGTGCTCATCGGGCGGTTGAGGGCGATCACCCCGTTGACTTTGTTGCCCCGACCCACCTGCCCAGAGTCCCCGCCCTCGGCGGAGGTCCCCAGAACGGTAAGGTACATTCCTCCTTCCCCACGGCCCGCTTGGTCCAGGGTATTGATATCGATCTTGACCCGTTCGAAATCCTGGCTTTCCCGGGCCAGGTACTCGCTCAGGGCATCATGGATCTCGGCTTTGCGGGAAAAGTATTTCTGCTCGCTATCGATAAATTGATCGACAAAAGCCTGGGCCACGGTGAGGGTCAGGTCCGGGCCGCGGCGGAAGCCCATCACCTTGATGTCTTCGCCGGATTCGGGGAAATCTTTTTTGAATTCGCGGGAGTTGAGGTAGCGTTCGGTGGCTTTTACTATCTGCTCAGTAGGAGTGAGGGGAGCATACCCCACAGCGGCCGAGGTGTCATTGGCCCCGATGACCTCCCGCCCGAAAATATCGATGAGTTCTGGGGAGCCAGGCTTGATCTCATCGATGAGGGTCACGTGCTTTTCGGGGTCGACAAAACGCAGGCTCTCTTTGAACCATTGGCGGGCAGTAGCGAAGGCGATCCCGGTGACATCTATTTTTTCTCCACCGAACTCCCGCACCGCGCGGTCGCCGAAGATGAGTTTCATTGGCTCTTCGACCTTACCCCCACCCAGTTTGGGGGAGGTGCGGCCGGCGACCAAGAAGCCCTTGTCGATATTGTGGTGCAGCACCCGCCCGAAGGTTTTGAGGTATTCGCGGGAGAGGGCGCGGGAGACTTCTTCCATTATGGCATCACAGATGGAATCGGGGTGGCCCCGGCCCTTCCGCTCCACCAGCTCCACCTGCTGCTGGCCCACCGGGGTGTGGTTGAGGGTTTCAATGGTGATATTGCGCATTATATTCTTCCCTTCTTTTGGTTATCAGGATTCGGCTATCTTCAGGTTTGGCAGCAGGTCCCTAATACACCTCTGAGCCGGGATCAGGTTAATCCATGCTCATAAGTTGTCTTGCCAGTTCTTGAGCGGTCAAATGGCTGTTATCAATCTTTAGATCGTATTCCGTAAGGTTTTGTTGCTGGTAGTAGAGTGCTTTCACTTCCTCCGGCTTGAGTCGTGTTTCTCTATTGGTGTTCCTCCGGTTTATCTCATTAAGTGTAGGCAAAAGCAGCACTATTTTCGGCCCGATTGCTTTTAATTCTTCTTTATATAGCCGGGCTGTATCGTCTGAAAGAACGTCTAAGATGATTACATCAAATCCCGCATTAATAAAGTTACGAGCGAGCGCACAGGCGTTCTTAACTCCTAGCCTCTGCTGAGCTTTCCCCTCTTCTCCCTCCCACGGAGCCTTGTGCGGTTGTAATACCATCCAGCGAACAACATCTACATCAATCACGGCGCAACGACTGGACTGCTTGGCCAATTCGACTGCAACGGTATTCTTGCCTGCTCCCGATGGGCCCGTCAGAATCAGCATTATTTATTGCCATTTGAATTCACGGCCTGTAGGCTGCAACACAGTGCTATGTTCCTTCCTCCCAGGACTCCAGATACTTGCGTTGTTCTTCGGTCAGGCTGTCGATCTTGAGTCCCATCCCTTGGAGTTTGAGCCGGGCCACTTCTTGGTCAATCTCCCGGGGCACAGGATAGACCTTATTCTCCAGTTTATCGGCATTCTTTACTAAGTATTCTACCCCCAATGCCTGGTTGGCAAAGGACATATCCATCACCGCCGCCGGATGCCCCTCCGCTGCCGCCAGGTTGACCAGCCTCCCCTCGGCTAAGACATTTATTCGCCGCCCATCGCCCAAGAAATATTGCTCTACTCCATCTCGCACTTTGCGCACCTCGCCAGCCATTTCTCGGAGGACGGGGAGGTTGATCTCCACATCGAAGTGGCCGGAGTTGGCGAGGATGGCCCCGTCCTTCATTACCTTGAAATGCGCTTGGTCTAGGACATGGATATCCCCGCTGGCGGTGATGAAAATGTCTCCTTCTGCCGCAGCCTCTAGAAGAGGCTGGACGCGGAAGCCATCCATTACTGCTTCCAGTGCTCTCAGAGGATCGACTTCGCAGACGATCACCTGCGCCCCCATCCCTCTGGCGCGGAGGGCGATCCCCCGCCCCACCCAGCCGTAGCCCACGACCACGAAATTTTTGCCGGCAAGCAGAATGTTGGTGGCCCGCATTAAACCGTCGATGGTGCTCTGACCGGTGCCGTAGCGGTTGTCGAAGAGGTGTTTGGTTAGGGCATCATTCACTGCCAGGATGGGGTAGCGCAGCACCCCATCGCGGGCCATTGCCCGCAGGCGGATGACTCCGGTGGTGGTCTCCTCCGTCCCGCCCATCACCCCCTTGATGAGGTCGGTACGCTCTTGGTGTAAGGTGGAGACCAGATCCGCTCCGTCATCGAGGGTAATCTGGGGCTTATGGTCGAGGGCCGCTTGGATATGCTTATAATAGGTCTCCCGATCTTCACCGCGTACCGCAAAGACCGGTATCTCTTCATTGGCCACTAAGGAAGCGGCGACATCATCCTGTGTCGATAGAGGATTGGAGGCACAGAGCACGAGATCCGCGCCCCCGGCGGCGAGGGTTTTGGCCAGGTTGGCAGTCTCACTAGTGATGTGTAGGCACCCCGAGATGCGGAGTCCTTGGAGGGGCTTTTCCTTCTCGAATCGCTGTTTAATCAGCCGTAGCACCGGCATCTCTTGCTCCGCCCAGCCGATGCGGGAGCGGCCTTTCTCTGCTAGGGATATGTCGCGGATGTCAAACTCTTTTTTCATCTTTGTTCAGATATTTCTTGCGGGAAGATGAGGGTAGCACACGCTTATCCTTTTGTCAACCGATGGCTTGCAATCCGTACTCGCGGGTGGTACACTCCCTTTTGTCTCCCATGGCTGGACCAGCCCTCTACCGTAAGTGGCGTCCCAAAAGTTTCGAAGAAGTCCTGGGTCAGGAACATGTTACCCAGACCCTCAAAAATGCTTTGGCCTCGGGCCGCACCGTCCATGCCTATCTCTTCAGCGGACCGCGGGGCACGGGGAAAACTACCACTGCCCGCATCCTGGCCAAAGGGGTGAATTGTTTAGGCCCCGAAGACAAGCGGCCGGATAATTCCTGCTCCATCTGTCGCTCTATTGATGAGGGGAGGTCTTTGGACCTTATCGAGATCGATGCCGCTTCCCACCGTGGGATAGATGAGGTGCGGGAGCTCCGCGACAAAATAGTTTTTGCCCCCAGCGAGGCCCGCTACAAAGTCTATATCATCGATGAAGTGCATATGCTCACCGATGCCGCCTCCAATGCCCTCTTGAAAACTCTGGAGGAACCACCGCGACACGACTAATTTATTCTGTCTACCACCGAGCCCCACAAAGTCTTGCCCACCATCCTTTCCCGCTGCCAGCGTTTTGATTTCCGCCCCTTGCCCTTGAATAAAATCATGCAGCGCTTAAAGTGGATTGCCGAGCAGGAAGGGTTCAAAGTCGAGGAAGAGGCCTTGGAACTCATTGCCCGCCAGGCCAATGGAAGCATGCGCGACTCTGACAGCCTGCTGGATCAGGTGGCGGCGGGAGGAGCGAGGGAAGTTACCCTGGCTCAGGTCCAGGCTATCTTGGGGAGCGTCTCTCCCCAAGCCGTCTCTTCCTTGGTGGAAAAGATTGCCAGCCAGAATCTGGCCGAAGGTTTGCAGATCATCGACGGGGCGGTGCGGGAAGGGGCCGATCCCCGGCAACTGGCGCGGCAGGTGATCGAGTATCTGCGAGGGGTGCTCCTTTTGAAGGTTACCGGCCAAGATCCACCTCAGGTTACCCCCGAGGTTGGGCAAGAAATGGCACGGCTTGGCCAGGGTATAAGTTTAGAGCAGTTGAGCACAGTCATCCGCAATTTCCAGCGGGCGAGTTGGGATTTCAAAGCCTCCCTGCCCCCGGAGTTGCCCCTGGAGCTGGCCTTTGTTGACTCGGTGCTATCTGAGGGGCAAGAATTGCCAGTCGCCGAAACGCCCCCGCCTAAGAAGAAACCAGCGGCGGCAAGCCGGGGCTCGACCCCACAATCGCCGGCAAAGAACCAACCTCCTCCGCCTTCGCGCCGCAATAATCCTCCTGCCGCTGCCAGTACAGACGGAGAATGGGATGTGGGGTCCTTTGAACTACTGAAATCCCGTTGGGAAGAGTTTATGGGTCTCATCCGCACCAAGAACCTGCATGTGGAGGCGCTGCTTAAATCCGGTGAGCCGCTGGGGGTGAGGAGAGACAAGGTGGTCCTCGGATTTTACTACCCATTTCATAAGGGGCAGATCGAGAATGCCCGTAACCGGGAAGTGGTGGTGGATGCCTTGCAGCAAATAATGGGTCGGGCGGTGGGGGTGCAGTGCGTCCTCATCCAGGAAGTGGCAGAGAGAAAAGCATCGCCGGCGAGTGAGGACCCGGTGATCCGCCTGGCGCGGGAGATGGGGGCAGAGGTGGCACCACTGAGCAGCGGGGTAGGGAAGGAAGAGGATGGGGATACCTAATCCGCTGGACCTTCAGAAAAGAATAAAAGAACTCCAGCAAAAGATGGTCGCCGCCCAGGAAGCCCTGGCCCAGGAAACAGTGGTCGGCTCGGCGGGGGGAGTTAAGGTGACAATGAGTGGGGATCAAAAAGTGAAGGCAGTGGAGATTCCGCCCCAGCTCCTCAAAAGCGAAGAGAGGGAGAAATTGCAAGGTCTTATTGCTACGGCGATGAACCAGGCCACGGCCCAGGCCCAGGAGTTGGCCCAGAAAAGGCTGGGAGGGATCACCAGCGGTTTGAAGTTGCCTGGTTTGTGAGATGTTCACCCTAGCCAAACCCTTGGCCCGGCTCATCGCTGAACTCAGCCGTCTCCCGGGCATTGGCCCCAAGACTGCCTCGCGGCTGACCTTCTACCTCCTGCGCGCCCCCAAGGAGCAAGCGACCGCCCTGGCCCAAGCCATTGGTGAACTGCGGCAAAACATACGGGAGTGCGAGATCTGCTTTAACCTTAGTGATGAAAATCCCTGCGCCATCTGCTCCGATCCGCAGCGGGATAAAAGTGTGATCTGCGTGGTAGAAGAGCCCCTGGATGTCTTGGCCATCGAGCGCACCGGCGAGTACCGCGGGCGGTATCATGTCCTCCACGGGGCGATTTCTCCGGTGGACGGGATCGGGCCGGAGGATCTGAAAATCAGTGAACTCCTCCGCCGCTTGGATAAGGAGAAGATTGAGGAGATCATCCTGGCCACCAACCCCAACCTGGAGGGGGAATCCACCGCGATGTATCTCCACCGCCTGCTTATTCCACGTGGAATCCGCGTAACCCGCATCGCTCACGGTCTGCCGGTGGGCGGGGATCTGGAGTATGCAGATCAGGTTACCCTTATCCGGGCCCTGGAGGGCCGCAGGGAGATGTGACTGGCATTGTCAGTCATCCTGAGGCCCGACCGTGTCGGGACGAAGGATCTAGACACCTTGCAATCCGAAAATAAAGTACAAACCATAGCGAGATCCTTCGCTTCGCTCAGGATGACAGTCCAGTGCCTTGACAAGGGGCATATCCCAGGGATAATTACTGAGCGATGGTGGCTTTAATCATTCTGATGGTGGTGGCCGGCTCGGCCTTTGGTTTTTTTCTGGCCTATGAGCACACCAACTCTTATGCCCTGGCCATCGTCGCCGCCCTGGCGGCAATGCCTCTGGTAATGCTCCTGGTAGTTTTCACCGCGGCACTAATTCTCCCCCGTATCGGGGCCGGGGGATAGGAGGGAATAGTGAAAGTCACCCACGCTCGACTGCTTGCTGTCTTGTTCTTCGCACTGGCTTTGGCTGCCGTATCCTGCTCTGCTCCCCGCCGGGCAGTGGTTCCTACCGCAACCCCTACGGTCCGAATCTGGCGGGCGATCCCTCCAATTCGGCTGGATTTATGATGCCTAACAGCGGCGCTGCCACCGGCGCGCCGTTCGCGCCGCTCCCTGGCATGAGCCCCTACAT
>JACPPX010000093.1 GCA_016190785.1 Chloroflexota bacterium | reverse complement strand
GTATACCTCAGGATTCTTTTCGGCAAGTTCCTGGAGTATAGGAGCCAGGGAGGATTCGTCTCGGGTTTGAACGGTGACCGTCTTCTCTAGAAATATATTTTCTCCAAATATCTCTTTAAGGACGGAAGCCAGGGATTCCTCCCAGATAGCCATCATCTCCCCCGGCACCCCCGGGAGGGAGATAAGGGTGGTTGGATCGAGACGCAGGAGAGACCCGGGAGCGGTACCCACCGAATTGGCCAGAGGCTCTGCCCCGCTGGGAAGGTAAGCCATTTTTAGGCGGGACCGGGTGAGGGCGGCATCGGCCACAAATCCCAACCGGGCAAGTTTTGCATATCGTTTTTCCACCATTTGCAAAGCCGGGGGATTGAGATCCAATGGTCGACCAACAGCCTCGGCCACCGCAGCCAGGGTGAGATCATCGGCGGTGGGACCTAAGCCACCGGTTGTGACCAGCAGCACCGGCTCCCGAGCCAGGGCTCCGCGTATTTCTTGGATTATGGCTGGAGGGTCATCCCCGACCACCACCATCCTCCGCACTCGCCCACCCATGCTCACAATCTTTTTGGCCAGCCAGTGGGCATTGGTATCCTGAACCTGGCCCAGGAGGATTTCGTTGCCAATGGCAATGATCTCGGCCTGTGGCTTATCCATGGCTACATTCTAGCCGATTGCCTATCTCAATCAAAACTAGGTATTGGCTAGATTAGCTTGAGGAGTTCAGGATGGAGTGGAGTTTTAGGGATGTATTTGCTTGTTTGGTGGGGAGAGAAAAGACCGTGCTCGGTTACCATCTCGGTCACCAGTTCCAGGGGCGTGAAATCAAAGTAGCGGTTCATTACTTGCAGATTGGGGTTGCGCGGCGAACCGGGCCACACTTCCCTAGGATCGTGATCGGGATTGGGGAGGGGAGGGTAGCCGTGGGGCAAAAACTTGTCACTGCTCATTAGAACATAGAAAGGGACATGCTTAGCCTTTGCCGCCAGAGCCAGGCCGTAAGTCCCGACTTTGTTCACCAGTCGCCAAGGTTCCATGGTTACCGCATCCCCACCTACCAGAACCAGTGAGGCTTCCTGCACCAAATCCGCGAGCGCAGCATCTGCAACTAATCTAGTTTTGATCCCTTCCTTAGCAATGCGGCGGGCTAGTCTTTTGCCTTCGTCCAGGGGACGGGATTCGGAGCAGATTACTGCAAATTTCTTTTTCCGGTCATGGGCCCGGAGCAAGGTAGCGAGGACCGCGGAACTGAAAGAGTGAGTGAGTACCGTCGAGCTGTTCTTAATCAGGGGTAGGGTATGGCGGGCAATTTTCTCCAGGCTAGAATCCATCCCAGCAAGGGAATCGTTAATATGGCCGAGCAATCTCTCCTTGGCCTGGTCCAGGCTATCGCTTTCCTCGATCTCCCAAAGAAGAGCATTAACTAGGTTACGGAGTGGAGCCATCGTCGGCTGGGCGTAGAGTATTGCCTGGGAAGTAGCCAAGAACTCACCGCGCAATCTGCGTAGGGTTTTGGCTTCGGAGGTTTTTATCCGCAAAGCGAGGATGCCTGCTGCTTGCCTGGTCAAGTCCGTGGCCCCGGATAGATTATCCCGGGCCAGAGCTTGTATCTCCTGTTTCAACTCCTTCGGCCGGGGCATATCAGCAACCGGTATACGATAGACACGTCGATTCGCAGTTAGTTATGCTTTCTGAAAAAACCCTCTCACCGTAAGTAGTCATCATCCACCGACAAAGGGTTTCGGGCGTATCCCCGCCCTTCGCTCTTCCGGCTGAACTAGGCCTTTGCCGCGGGTTCAAATAGCTCGATGGGATTGCCGTCAGGATCCTCCAGTTGGATCTGTCTGCCTCCCGGGCCAGTTTCGATTTCATTCCGAAAACTAAGGCCTGCTTGGCTCATCGTCTCAACCTGCGAGAGCAGATCATCTACTTGGAGGACGAGTCGATTCCAACCTCCGGTTTCTTGCTGGCGTCCATCGGGCATCGGGCGCGCACCCGAACTGCTAGGACCGCTCAGCCACAGAGTAAGATCCCTCTTCGAAACACTCGCGAAGGCTGGGCCAGAGTGCTGTTCCAGCTTGAAGCCCAGCTGCTGGGTGTAGAAAGCGATGCTGCGGCTCACGTCCTTCACCAGGTACCGGATCGTTGCCATCTCAATATTCTCCTTTTGAGGAATCACCCACTGCCAACTTTAAGCGCTTGAAGTAATCCAGGGCCGCGGCCTTGATGCCCACATCCTTCCCTGCTTTTTCACTCATGTACCACTTGTGCTCCAGGATCTCCCCCCACCCCCTTTCCGCTTCTTCTGGGGTCAATTCGAATCCCGCCAAACGGGCAACTAATTGCACGTAGTATTTCTCTTTTTCTTGCTCAGGCACCGTGCCCAGGAGGAGACGGAATCCTTCCCCGCCGAGGGATTTGGTGGCGGAGAACACATCCAAGATGCTGAAGCCGGCCTCAACCAACTCCCCAAGCCCGGGGATGATCAGCCCTGCCGCTTTCTCCGCCAGCCCCGGGCCTTGTTCCCGCACCCCGGGAAAGCGTTGGGGGATCTCTGGCTTCTTAAGGTACCACTGACGCTCGAAATCTTTACCATACGTCTCATACCAATCGCGGGCCGCGGATTCAATGCCCACATCTTTCTGTGCTTCCTGGCTTAGGAAATACTTGTGCCTCAGGATTTCGGCCCACATGGCATGGGCCAGGCTTCTTTCGAAGGCAATCCCCAGGATTCGCAGCAGCAACCGAGTATAGAAGTAAGGGGCCCGTTCCGGCTGTACCAGATAGCCGAAACGATACACGTCCTCAAACCCTACCCCGGATTTGTAGGGAATGTCGAGGATGCCGTATCCCAGACGATCGAGGAGTTCTTTGTCTTTATAGACATCGGGGGCTTGATAATCAGGAGACATACCGCTTCCCACATAATAGGGTTTAGCTTAAGGAGATACCGCTAAAGCCCGGAGAAAACAGCGAGAAAATACCCAGCGGCCAGTCCCAAAATCAGAGCAAGGAGGGCTACCCCAACTAGGATGCCAATCCCAAATCGGCCGCTGCGCCGCGCTTGGATCTCAAAGCGAATGTCCGGCGGAGGCTCACTAGGTGAGGTGCGAGGGATGTGGGGTCGTACCACCCGCGGGAGAAGCCTGCCGCAATTGCGGCAGAAACGGAAATGGCTGGAATTTACCGTCCCGCATACGGGACAGGTGATGCTCCCTGCCGGTTCTGGGTTTTGCATTTTTTCCCGATCCTAATCCCGACCTTGGTTTTTTACCTGTGCTAAAGGAGCCACCCAGCGGACTCGAACCGCCGACCTAGCGCTTACGAGGCGCTTGCTCTACCAACTGAGCTAGGGTGGCCGGGAGGATAATCCTCCAGTTAGGGAGTGGGCCGTGCAGGATTCGAACCTGCGACTTTCTGCTTAAAAGGCAGCTGCTCTACCAGGCTGAGCTAACGGCCCTAACTTATTCCCCTCTACGAATGATACTAAACGAGAGGAATATTTTCAATATGGCAGACCCTGGCTTCTTCTGGGAATTAGGGCCGGAGTTTATAAGAATAGGAGCAGGTAAGGACTGAGGGATGGAGTCTACAGGCCAAACAAGGCTCGGCTGGAGGCAGAAGGT
>JACPPX010000010.1 GCA_016190785.1 Chloroflexota bacterium | reverse complement strand
TACGACCCCTTGCGCGAAGAAATTTACCGTGCTCTGGGGCTGGAGACCATTGCTCCCACGGTGATCGGGGCGGAGATGATCCACCAATTTCTAATGGCCGGGGGTAAAGAGAAAAGATAAAAATGTACATCGTGGTGATCGGGGGAGGAAAAGTCGGATACTACTTGGCCAAGGCCTTGCTCCAGGACGGCCATGAGCTCTTGGTGGTCGAAAAAGACCAGAGGAAATGCGAAGCCATTGCCGAAGAATTGGGGCAGGTCGTCCTCCAAGGCGATGGGTGTGAAGTAGCCACCCTGGAACAAGCCGGGGTGGGGCGGGCCGGGGTCTTGATTGCGGTTACCGGTGACGATGAGGACAACCTGGTGGCCTGCCAGGTGGCCAAGCGCCGCTTCCAAGTGCCACGGACTATTGCCCGCATCAATAACCCCAAGAACGAGGCTATCTTCAAGAAACTGGGGATCGATGTCACCGTCTCTTCCACCGATCTCATCCTGGCCCAGATCGAACAGGAGATCCCCACCCATTCCCTGGTCCACCTCCTGACCCTGAAAGGGGTAGGGGTGGGGATCGTGGAGATGCGGCTCCCTCCCGACTCTCCGGCCCTCGGCCGGCCGCTGAAAGACTTGGGCATACCCGACGAAAGCATCCTCTCCCTGGTCATCCGCCAGGGGAAGGCCATTATCCCCTATGGGAACACGGTTCTGGAAGCCGAGGACGAGGTCCTGGCCGTGACCACCCCCCAGGACGAACCTGCCCTACGCCGCATTCTTCTCGGCCAGGCCCCAAGCCAGTAGTTTTCCCCACAATTCCCCAACCCGATAGTTTTTGACAGTAGCCTGGTGCTATATTTACTCCAGGCAACAAAATCCTGGAGGTTTTTGATTTTTGAGCGTGGACGAGAACGGTTCCCGCCTCCCTGGCTTCTTTCGGCTGATGCTCGAGGAAAGGCAGCGCATCCTTGAGGAAAAGTTAGGGCTTAGCCGGGAAGAAGTCCAGCGGTTGGCAGAGGGACTCAGCCTCGAGGAGGCGGATCTTCTCATCGAGAATGTGGTCGGGGTTTTCTCCCTGCCCCTGGGGCTGGCCCCCAACTTCCTGATCGATGGTCAGGAGTTTTTTGTGCCCCTGGCCATCGAGGAACCCTCGGTGGTGGCCGGGGCCAGCCACGCCGCAAAACTGGTGCGGGAAGGGGGTGGTTTTCAGACCGAGGCTACCTCTCCCGTGATGCTCGGCCAGATCCAAGTCCTGGGTCTCCCCGACCTGGAGCAGGCAAAATTCCGGCTTATGGCTAACAAGCCCCGCTTGTTGGCAGAGGCCAATAGACTTCATCCTACGATAGTGACCCGCGGAGGCGGGGCAGTAGACTTAGAGGCCAAAATTATCCCCTCCTCCCAAATAGGCCCTATGCTCCTGGTTATTCTTCACTACGATGTCCGAGACTCTATGGGGGCCAATGCTGTTAACACCGTCCTTGAACACCTGGCTCCCCAGATAGAGGAGATAACGGGAGGAGAGATCAATCTGCGTATCCTCTCCAACCTGGCCGAAGAGCGGCTGGTGCGGGCCAAGTGCTCTGTCTCCTTCTCTGCTCTGGAGAATAGGGAATGGAGTGGTGAGGAAGTAGCCAGGCGAATCGTTGCCGCCCAGGCGTTGGCAGAGGAGGATCCCTATCGCGCCGCCACCCACAACAAGGGGATACTAAATGGAGTTGATGCCGTGGCCCTGGCCACGGGCAACGATTGGCGAAGTATTGAAGCCGCCGCCCATGCCTATGCCGCCCGGAGTGGCCGTTACCAGCCGCTCAGCACTTGGGAAATTAGTGACCAAAACCTCGTCGGCTCTTTGGAGATTCCCATGCCGGTGGGCACGGTGGGGGGTGCCACTTCGGCCCATCCCACCGCCCGCATTGCTCTCAAGATTTTGGGGGTTAATTCCTCCACTGAATTAGGCCAGGTTATGGGAGCCGTGGGTCTGGCCACTAACCTTGCTGCCTTGAAAGCCTTGGCCACGGAAGGGATCCAGAAGGGGCATATGCGGCTCCATGCTCGCAGCGTGGCCCTGGGTGCCGGGACACCTCCGAAATTAGTCGAGGAGATAGCCTCGCGCATGGTTCTGGAGGGAAACATCCGACCTTCCCGGGCCAAAGAGTTGCTCAAAGAACAAAAGTTCGCTGAGCGCCGAACTAAGAATAATAACTGACTAGCCATTGGAGGTGACCGCTATGGAGAATTATCGAGGAAACGGTCGCGGCATTATGATCCCGAACCGGGAAGTGGGAATAGTAGGCTACGGAGCCTATATCCCCCGCTTCCGCATCCGGGCCGATGAGATTAGCCGCATCTGGAAAGATGGGGAGGAATCCCTCCACCTGGAGGAGAAATCGGTGGCCGGTCTGGATGAAGACACCGCTACTATGGCCATCGAGGCGGCACGCAATGCCCTCGAACGCGGGAGAATAAATCCCGGGGATATGGGGGCCATCTGGGTGGGGAGCGAATCCAAGCCCTATGCGGTTAAACCCACGGCTACTATCGTTGCTGAGGCTCTGGGCTCCACCCCCCATCTCAATGCCGCCGACTGGGAGTTTGCCTGCAAGGCGGGCACCGAGGCCCTGCAAGCCGCCCTGGGCTTTGTTTCCTCGGGAATGGCCCACTATGCCCTGGCTATCGGTGCCGATACCGCCCAGGGGCGCCCAGGGGACGCCCTGGAATACACCGCCAGTGCCGGGGCGGCAGCCTTTCTAGTTGGCCCCGGCGAGGAGAGCCTAGCCGTCCTAGAGGGTTCCTATTCCTTCGTCTCCGACACTCCAGACTTTTTCCGCCGTCCGTTGCAGCCTTACCCGGAGCATGGCCACCGCTTCACCGGAGAGCCGGCCTACTTCCGGCATACCCTCCAGGCTGGGCAGTACCTGATGGAACATCTCGGCACCAAGCCCCAAGATTATGCTTGTATAGTCCTCCACCAGCCCAACGCCAAGTTTCCGGAAAGGGCAGCGAGGCTCCTGGGGTTCAGTGAGAAGCAATTTCGCCCCGGCCTCTTAGTAGAAGTCATCGGCAACACCTACGCCGGCTCTTCACCCCTAGGGCTGACTGCCTATTTGGACCAGGCCCAACCCGGGGAAAGGGTGCTTATGGTCTCCTTTGGCTCCGGGGCTGGGAGCGATGCCTTTTCCTTCCGCATCACCGAGAAGATCCGCAAGAACCTGGCCCCCCTCCCTGCGGTGCAGGACTATATCTCCCGCCGCCGCGAGATAGACTACGCCACCTACGCCCGCTACCGCGGTAAACTAAATTATGGCTAGGCGCAAATTAAACTAGCCGATTGAAGATTAGATGAAAGGCAACAGTCGCGAAGTTTATGTAGTGGGTATCGGCCAGACCGCGGTGGGGGAGCACTGGGAAAAATCCCTCCGCGATCTGGCGGTGGAGTCCATTCTTGCTTCCCTGAAAGATGCCGAAGTGGAGAAGGTGGAGGCACTTTACTTGGGGAACATGCTTTCCGGGGAATTGGCCGAGCAAGAGCATTTGGCGGCGCTGGTGGCCGATTACGCCGGCCTCAAGGGGAGCGAGGCCCTCAAAGTCGAGGCCGCCTGCGCCTCGGGGGGGGCGGCCCTCCGCGCCGGTTATCTGGCGGTGATGAGTGGCCTCTATGACCTGGTCCTGGTCAGCGGGGCGGAGAAGATGACCGACCGCGAGAACGGCTTAGTAACTTCTGCTTTGGCCATGGCTGCCGATGCCGAGTTCGAAGCGGTGCAAGGCATATCTTTTGTGGCCCTCAATGCCTTGGTCATGCGCCGTTATATGCACGAGTATGGCTTCAAGCACGAAGATTTTGCCGGATTCGCCATAAATGCCCATCACAATGCTGCTGGCAACCCCCAGGCAATGTTCCAACGACCCATCTCTGAGGAAGATTTCCTCCAGGCACGGATGATCGCTGAGCCAATCAATCTCCTCGACTCCTCCCCTGTGGCCGATGGCGCGGCAACCCTCCTCCTCACGTCTGGAGAGGTAGCCAAGAGCATCTCCACCCATCCGGTCAGGATCCTGGCCTCGAGCGTAGCCACGGATACCATCGCCCTTCACGATCGTGATGACCCGCTGTTCTTACAAGCAGCCTCTGCCTCTGCGCAAAAGGCCTATAAGCAGGCTGGGGTCGAAGCAGAGGATATAGACTTTTTCGAGCTCCACGACGCCTTTAGCATCATGTCCGCCCTTTCCCTGGAGGCCTGCGGATTCGCCCCTCGCGGGCAGGGGGTGGGATTGGCCAAAGATGGAGAGATCTCCATCGAAGGGCGGATCCCCATCTCCACCCGCGGCGGGCTGAAAGGCCGCGGCCACCCCGTGGGGGCCTCGGGGGTATATCAAGTGGTGGAGGTAGTGGAGCAGTTGCGTGGCCAGGCCGGGCTGAACCAGGTGCAGGAGGCGGAAATAGGCATGGCGCAGAGCCTGGGGGGGATAGCCGCCACGGCTATCACCCATATATTGGCGAGGGAATCATGAGTCTCCCTCAAAATTGGCGGCGCCAAGCCGGGCGCTATCGCCTGCAAGGGATCAAATGCCAGAACTGTGGCCGGATGAGCCTGGCCCCGCGAAGTATCTGTCCCCGCTGCCACTCCACCGACATAGCCCCACACCAATTCTCGGGAAAGGGAGAGATCTATTCCCACTCCACCCTTTATCAAGCCCCGGCGGGGTATCAGGCTTATATTCCTTATACTGTGGCCCTGGTGCGATTGGAAGAGGGGCCCCTGGTCTCTGCCCAGCTCACCGATGTCGATACTGACCAAGTGCAGATCGGGCAGAAGGTGGAGATGGTGACTCGAAAACTGCGGGAATACGGCGATGAGGGGCTGATTGTCTATGGCTATAAATTCCGGCCTGTTCTGAAAGGAGAATAAACTCAGCCGAATTCTGGCCTCGATCAATAAAGCGAGGCGACCCATAATGGGTCGCCTTGTTATTTGTGGCGAGGGATTGGTTACTCGCGGATGAAGAGATTGAGGGCTAGGCTGACGATGCTCACCACCAAGGCACCCAACAGGGCGGGGAGGAAGCCATCAACATTGAAACCGATGCCCAATAGCCCGGCAATCCACGAAGTCAAAAGAAGCATGACGGCATTGATCACAAAGGTGAAAAGCCCCAGGGTAAGGATGATCACCGGCAGGGTAAGCAGTTGCAAGATGGGTTTGATCAGGGCATTGACCAACCCCAGCACCAAAGCAGCAGCGATGAGGGCCACGTCGTTCTGAACCGTGATGCCGGGAATGATCTTTGCCGCCACCCATAGGGCCACGCCATTGACGATCCAGCGGATTAGAAAATTAGGGACCAAGTTTTTACTCTCCTTTCTGGTTTTTTAATCCCAAGCCCATTCGTTCCAAAGTCTGCGCCTCGCGGAGGCCCCACTTCTGGAAAAGAGATACCGTTTCTGGAGAGGAGCGGCGGATTTTAGCCTGAACTGGCCCCCGCGGAAAGCGGGCAAGAAATCCCGCCGCCCGGGCCATAAGCCCTTTCTCCACCTCGCCTAGCCAACGGGGATGGACCAGGATCTCCATCTTATTGGAGAAGCCCATGCGCGAGGCATCGAGGGTCAGGAGGGCCACAAGTTCCCCTTCTTTCTCCACCCCCCAGTGCCTCATCTCCCTTCCTGCAAAAAATCGGCCCAGCCCATTAGATAGCAGGCTGGCTAGGCTCGGCCGGAAATCATCTGGCTCTTTCCCCAGGATTCGCAAACCCGGCGGGGTGAGGCTGGACTGGTGGAGTTGCCACAGCCGCGGCCAATCTCGGCGCAAAGACAACTCCCCTACCTCATCCTCTGCATCGAGATCCTTAGGAAGGGCTAGATTGCTAGCGGCGCGCATCTCGGAAGTGACATCCACCGTGACAAAACCTAGGGATTGGTAGAGATTCTTGGCGGCGGTATTCTGGCGCCGAACCTCGAGTACCAGCCAAGGGGCCCCTTTCTCCTCGGCCCAGCGGATGGCGGCCTCCATCAGCCGCCGGGCAATGCTCCGCCTACGGAAATCGGGATGGACCGCAACATTGCTGATCAGATAACCTTCTTCCCAACGGCTGAGGGTTAAATTGCCCACCATTTTGCCGCCCTCCTCCCAAACAAAGCCGGAGAAGCCGGCTAAT
>JACPPX010000095.1 GCA_016190785.1 Chloroflexota bacterium | reverse complement strand
TCCTTTGTCCCTGGCCCTGCCCCTGACCATGCTCTCCGCGATGCTCATAGCCGGGCTATGGCGAGATTTGGACTATGTTTCGAACCAAAATTTTGGGCGCATGTTTCTTATCGCCATTCCCATTTTGATCTATTTGGTGGTGCAATGGTCTGGTTATGCCTCCTCTGGGGATCCAAGACATCTTCTCCTTATGGTTGTGGCCTTAGCCATCATCTCCGGGCTGGCTGCTCTTTTTGGGAGTTCCCGGGGGTGGGGATTTGCCTTCCGGGGTGGCTTGCTGGCGGTTATTCTTCTGGGTGGGGCTCTCACCCTGCACAATACCTTTCGACTGGCATATAACGACTTTTCCTTATCCCCGGAGTTTCTGCTTAATGAGAGCACTTCCCCTGATGTGCGCAATCTGGTGGAGAGTCTGAAGAATTTATCGCGGCAGGTTACTCGGGAAGAGAGTGCTCTGGAAATAGCCAGCACGGTTCCGGATCCAGCGCTGATTTGGTATTTACGGGACTTCGCCAACCTGAAGTTTGTTTCCACTTTGAATCTAGATCGAGATTGGGGAACAATAATCACCCGCCAAGAAGAGGGCCTGGGAAAAGAGGGGTATTTTGGAGAGCGCTATACCCTCCGCCTCCGCTGGCCCTGGCCGGGCTTGGGATTTCGGGAGTTATCCTCCTGGATGCTTTTGCGGGAGGTGGAGGGGTTGCCAGAGTCCAGTGGTATAATCATTTGGCGCCCCTCTTCGCCTTAAGGAAGCCGATGGAGAAAGCACTGGCTAGGCCCTCTATCTTAGATCGCCCCCTCGTGGAAAGGATTTCCATCGATTGGGAGAGATTGGCCTATTTGGCCATCCTCCTCTTTGCCCTGGTTACCCGCTTCTGGGACCTGGGGAGTCGGGCCCTGCATCACGATGAGAGTATGCACGCCTATTACTCCTGGGAACTGTATCAGGGGCGAGGGTATATCCACAATCCTTTGCTCCACGGGCCATTCCTCTTCGAGATCACCGCCCTGGTTTATTTTCTATTAGGGGCCAGCGAGTATACCGCTCGGGTGGCCCCCGCCCTCTTTGGGGTGGCGATGGTGGCCATGCCTTATTTTCTGCGCCGCTGGCTGGGGAGGGGAGGGGCCCTGGCTACTTCTTTCCTCTTGGCCATCTCTCCCGGATTCTTGTATTTCACCCGCTTTCTCCGCCACGATGTCTTTGCCGCCGGCTTTGAGTTTCTGCTGTTTATCGCCCTTCTCAAGTATCTCGAGGAGAGAAAAGATAGTTATCTCTATCTAGCCGTGGCGGCCCTCGCTCTACTTTTCTCCGCGATGGAGATTGGGTTCATCACCAGTTTTATTTTCGCAACCTTTTCCGTGATTGCGCTTCAGTATCTAGCCTGGCAGCGACTCCGGGGTGCAAGTGAAGGATTCAAGTTATTTCTTGGAGCTCTCCTGGGCACAGTTTTACTCCTCGGGGCGGGAGTCTGGGTGCTGGGCTCATTTCCCTCCTCTACCTTTGCGCCGCTTCTTCTCCTAATCCTCGGGGCAGTAATCCTTTGGCTGCAATCGCCAGCAATACTTGCTTTCTTCGACCGTGTCCAAAAGGGCTGGAAACCACCGCCTTTCGAAGCAGCATTGCAAGATGTGGTTCTGGTTCTGGGCACCTTCACCCTGACCCTCATCTCCGCTCTGCCCATGCGGCTTTTGGGGCTGGACCCCTTGGGCATCGATTTAGGGCAGTTGCAAAGCGGGGTGCTCGGCGGGCAAACCCTCTTCTCCGATCCTGCTTTCTGGCAAACGGGTTTGATTTTCCTTGGGGTCTTGCTCCTGGCTTTCGGCTTGGGATTAGTTTGGGATCGGAGGCGGTGGTTGACCTGTGCCGGGATCTTCTTTGGGATCTATCTTCTGCTCCTTACCACTTTCTTCACCAATCTTTTGGGCGCGGTCACGGGGATGATCGGTTCCCTGGCCTATTGGCTGCAGCAACACGATGTCCGCCGTGGTGGCCAACCAGTCTACTACTATGCCATCCTTCTGCCCTTGTACGAGTTCCTGCCTCTGATCTTAGCCATTGCGGGAACTATTGGGTATGTCTTTCGTTGGCGTAAACCGACCTTGCTAGACAATACCGGGGTTGAAGGCTCGAGTCTTCAGCCTCCGCTGAGTGTTTCACAAATCTTCACCCCGCTTTTGATCTTCTGGAGCCTAATGGCCTTGGCCATCTACAGTTGGGCTGGTGAAAAAATGCCCTGGCTCATCCTCCACCTGGCTTTGCCTCTCATCCTCCTTGCCGGGAACACATTGGGTCGCTGGTGGGAGGGAATGGATTGGCGAATGTGGCAGAGGAGAGAGAGCTGGGGCACCTTCATATTAGTGCTCGTCATCCTCCTCATCGCCGTGGCCTCCCTATTCTCTTTTCCCTTCTTTGCTGACTTCCCTCGGTTAGCGGCGACGGTGGAGGAGATTTACCAAGGGATGCGTTTCCTGGGATACCTGGCCCTGCTCTTCGCCGCCGGCTACTTGGCTTATCGGCTCTTGCGCCGGACGGAGGGAGGAGTATCAGTGCAGAGTGCTGTCCTCTCCGCACTTCTCTTGATCCTATCTCTCCTCACCATCCGCTATGGGTTCATCGCTGCCTATCAGCATGGGGATATTGCGGAAGACATGCTGATCTACACCCAAACCACTCCCGATGTGCCCATGCTCATTCGCGAAATCGAGGCTCTCTCCGAGAGGTTGGCCGGAGGCAAGAATTTAGTGGTGGCCTTTGACGATTTCACCTCCTGGCCGCTGTGGTGGTACCTAAGGGATTATCCCAACAAGATTTATTTCGGTTCCCAGCCCAGTGGGCCTTTGGAGGCCCCGGTCGTTTTCGTCGGGCTGGAAAATGAGCCGCAAGTCCGCCCCTATTTGGTGGACTACATACGCCAGCAGTATCCGTTGCGCTGGTGGTTCCCGGAGGACGATTATCGCAATCTTAGTCTTGAAAGAGTTGTAGAGGTTCTTCAAGATCCCGAGTCGCGAGAAGACCTCCTGCGTTTTATCTTTTATCGTGAAATAGACAAGCCTTTGGACTCCTCCGATTTTGCTTTCTACCTGCGGAGGGACATTGCTGCTCAACTGTGGCGCTCCAGTGCCATTCCCCTCACTCCGCAAGTTGCCCTGGCCGGAGCCTACTATCAGTTAGAGGTCGAGCGCACAAGCCAAGCTACGTTTGGGAGTACCGGCTCCGGGCCGGGGCAATTCAACTACCCCAAGGATCTAGCCCTGGATAGCGAAGGCCGCATCTTTGTTTTGGATACTCGTAACCATCGCCTGCAAGTTTTGGCCGCGGACGGAAGTTTTGTGAAGAGTTGGGGAAGCCAGGGTTCTAGCCCCGGCCAATTCAACGAGCCCTGGGGGATTGCCCTGGATCTAGAGCGAGGCTGGGTATATGTTGCCGATACCTGGAACCACCGCATTCAAAAATTCGACCTGGAGGGCAATTTCTTGACACAGTGGGGAGGCTTCACCGATAGCGGTGGTGAGGCCGAAGGAGTGGAGGGTTTATTCTATGGGCCACGAGATATTGTTGTGGACCAGGAAGGCAATATCTATGTTACTGACACCGGGAATAAACGGGTTCAGAAATTTGATCCAGAGGGGACCTTCCTCGGACAATGGGGTGGGGACGGCTCGGGGCCGGGGCAGTTCCGGGAGCCGGTGGGGATTTCCGTTGGCGCGGACGGGAAAATATATGTCGCTGATACTTGGAACCGACGCATCCAAGTTTTTGACCAAGAATTTAACTTCTTGGCCGACTGGCCCCTTCAAACCTGGCAGGGCACTTCGGTGGATAATAAGCCCTACTTGGCGATAGATGATAATGGGCGGGTTTTTGCTTCGGATCCGGAAGGATACCGCATCCTGGTATTGAGCCCAGAGGGGGAGGTCATGGCGGTCTTTGGGGGGTATGGCGCTGATTCCTCATCCTTCAACTTGCCCATCGGCCTGGCTCTCGATGAGCAAGGAAATCTATACGTCGCCGATTCGGGAAACCACCGCATCATGAAATTTGCCACCTTTGATTCCCAATGAGCGTATTGTTCTCTGAACAGGGAAAGGCCGGGATTTGAGCCGCCGCTGGGGCGGGATCATCGGACTTCTCCTAACTATTATCTTTGCTGGCCTAGCCCTTTACCGCTTGGATCTAGCCACGGTTATCTCCACCCTGGCCTCGGCCAATTATTTTCTCCTTCCCTTCGCTGCTATTTTCACTTTAGTAGGGTACATCTTCCGCACGGCGCGTTGGCGGTTCATCCTCGCCCCGGCCAAGGACATATCTCTTCCTCGACTTTTTCCGGTGTTGATCATTGGTTTTGCCGCCAACAATCTGCTCCCCGCCCGGCTGGGAGAGTTCGTGCGCGCCTACCTTCTAGGAAGCAAGGAGAACATCTCCAAGAGTCTCTCCTTTGCCACCATTGTCCTGGAGCGGATCCTGGATGGCCTCACCCTTATTGCCATCCTGGCCTTGGTCTCACTCTTCGTTCCCCTCCCCGGCTGGAGCCAGCAATTGGGGGTGGTGGCCACCCTTGTTTTTATATTTGCCCTGCTGGCCCTGTTTCTGCTTTTATACCAAAAAGATAGAATGCTCCGCCTTTTGCAAATTCTTTCTGCTCCTCTACCCAGTGGGTTGAGAG